>JAFDGZ010000003.1 GCA_019309045.1 Deltaproteobacteria bacterium
CATAGACATGGAACAGTTTCGTTACAAGGATATCACCCTCGAGGTCTACCGACGTCTTCGCTCGGCGCCTCAGTTCAGAGATTTTCCCTACCTTGCTGTTGTACTGCAGAGTTATCTCAAGCAAACAGACCACGATCTGGATGAATTGTTGGCCTGGGCCAGAAAAGAAGACCTCTCCATTTCCATCCGCCTGGTAAAAGGCGCCTACTGGGACTACGAAACAGTGGTTGCCAGACAGCACGGCTGGGAAATACCCGTCTACACCAACAAAGCAGAAACCGACGCAGCTTTCGAACGCCAGGCCCGCAAGATACTGGAAAATCACCAGATATGTCACCTTGCCTGTGGCTCTCACAATATCCGCAGCATCACTGCGGTAATGGAGTTGGCCCGGGAGCTAGAAGTGCCCGAGGAAAGATACGAATTTCAGGTGCTTTACGGCATGGCCGAGCCTGTGCGCCGGGGTCTCCGTAAAGTGGTGGAAAGAGTGCGTCTCTATTGCCCTTTTGGCGAACTCCTCCCTGGCATGGCCTACCTGGTTCGCCGTCTCCTGGAAAACACAGCAAACGAGTCATTTCTGCGGCAGAGTTTTGCCGAAAGCGTTGACCTGGAATCACTCCTGGAAAACCCGGCCAGGCGTCTCCCTAAAGAGCAGCGTCATGAGGAGGTGAAAAAAAAGGCTGCTCCTCACGAGGGAGACTTCGTAAATGAGCCAGCTGTGGACTTTACCCGCCCAGAGGTCAGAAATCGTTTTCCAGCAGCCATCTCCACGGTGCGCAAACAACTAGGGCGTACCTATGGCCTCCATATTGACGGCAAGGATATTCACACCAATGACACCATCGATTCCCTGAACCCTGCCAGACCCACTGAGCTGATCGGCAAGGTGTGCCAGGCTGGCAGAGCAGAGATCGATCTTGCCATTGCTGCGGCCAGAAAAATTTTCCCTGCCTGGAGAGACACCTCGGCTCGGGACAGGGTTCAGTACCTGTTCCGCGCTGCTGACATCGCCAGAAAGCGAATCTATGGCAAGCAGTGGGACCAGGCATACGCCGATGTGACCGAGGCCATCGATTTCCTGGAATACTACGGCAGGGAAATGCTCCGGTTGGCAATCCCCCGCCGTCTTGGCAGGGCACCGGGTGAACTGAACCACTATTTTTACCAGCCCAAAGGACTGGCAGTGGTAATTGCGCCCTGGAACTTTCCCATGGCAATAAGCTGCGGCATGTCAGCCGCTGCCCTTGTTACTGGCAACTGCGTACTCTATAAACCTTCCGGTCTGTCAGCGGTCGTGGGCAGGAAACTCACGGAAATATTCCTGCAGGCCGGAGTGCCTGCTGGCGTCTTCAACTACATCCCGGGCAGGGGGAGCGTTATAGGCGACTATCTAGTGGACCACCCGGAAGTAAACATCATTGCCTTTACTGGTTCCATGGAAGTGGGCTTGCGAATTGTGGCAAGAGCAGCAAGAGTCAGAGAGGATCAGCTTGCCGTCAAAAAGATCATTGCGGAGATGGGAGGGAAAAATGCCATAGTCATAGACGATGATGCTGATCTGGATGAAGCAGTAATCGCCGTGCTCAATTCCGCCTTCGCCTACCAGGGACAGAAGTGTTCCGCCTGCTCCAGGGTAATCGTGGTCGAGTCAATCTATGAGAAGTTCGTCTCGAGATTGGTCGAGGCGGTGGAGTCAGTCAAAATAGGTCCTGCTGAGGACCCGGCGAACTATGTGGGACCAGTGGTGGATGCAGAAGCTCAAAGGCGTGTGCAACAATACATTGAAGTGGGCAAACAGGAAGGCCGGCTCCTTGTATACCGCCAGGTACCGGAAGAAGGCTTTTACGTCCCACTGGCTATTTTCGCTGACATAGAGCCCCAGCACCGTTTGGCGCAGGAAGAAATTTTCGGACCTGTTCTTGCTGTAATGAGGGCCGCTACTTTTGAGGAAGCCCTGCAAATTGCCAATTCCACCAAGTTCGCCTTGACTGGCGGGGTGTTCAGCAGGAGCCCCGGCCACCTGGAAATGGCCAGAAAGGAATTTCGCGTGGGCAATCTCTACTTGAATAGAGGCATCACTGGGGCGCTGGTGGAACGGCAGCCTTTCGGCGGCTTCAAGAGGTCGGGTGTGGGCTCAAAAGCAGGCGGTCCGGATTACCTCCTGCAGTTCATGGATCCCCGCACTGTAACAGAAAACACCATGAGAAGGGGTTTTGCCCCCGTAGACGTAGAAGATGACTGGCTGTGATATTGTGCCCCCCTGCCCCGCCCTCGCCTTTTGCTTTAGTATATCGTTTTTGTATAAACTTAACTTATTGATTTTATTATAGTTAGTCTACTATATGTCCATCGCTGACCTGTCAATCAGGACGGTGATGTGCAAATCCACACGCCGAAACCCTATCTCCTCCATGGAAAGCGTTATCTCTGTGCCATGGCTCACCCCTGCAGGTACACTCAGGGAAAACCTTCTTTGCGAGTGCACCCTGCCGTAGCCTGCACAGATGGGACAGAAAAATCCCTCCCAGAA
The DNA here is from genome assembly GCA_019309045.1 of Deltaproteobacteria bacterium. Classification (NCBI taxonomy): domain Bacteria; kingdom Pseudomonadati; phylum Myxococcota; class Myxococcia; species Deltaproteobacteria bacterium. Next base: position 2,531 of record JAFDGZ010000003.1, read on the forward strand.
TCCAGCCCTACTACATTTTGGACACTCTTCGATAACTGGTACGGTGACCGGGAAAAGGCCTCCTTCTGCGGCCTCACGGGGTGTCAATATCAGTTCTAGGTAGAGAGATTTCCCTCTCGGCAAACCCCGGTCAAAAAATCCCGGCAGCAGTCCTGCAAAAAATTCGTCAACCGAGGAGAAGAAAGAATCCATTGGTGCGAAACTGGAGGTTCTTCTTTCAATGATATCGGGCACTCTGGAGATGCGCAAGGTGGATCCTTGCCGTGCCAGTTCGCGGTCGTACTCCTTCCGTTTCTCTTCATCTCCGAGAGTTTCATAGGCCTCTTTTATTTCCCGAAATCTATCCGCAGTTTCCTGGGTGCCGGTTGCATCAGGGTGAAACTTTTTCACGAATGATCGGTACGCCTGTTGAATCTTCTTCTGATCCGCCCCCCGGTTGACCCCCAATATGACATAGTAGTCTTTGGGCATCTTATTCCCCCCAGAACACAGCATTAGTGTTGTGAGAAAAATAATCCCCTCAGGTCAGCCAAGATCAGTGCAGTCAGTAGTGATCTGATCTCAAATAAAAAAATAAATCCAAGCAAATGTCTCGTCAAGCCACAACCGCGGATCTGCAACTGATGGACAAAGGCGTTATTCGCATGCGAGAGCAAGATTGTTCACGCAGGCTAAAGCCTATGCCTCCCAGCATAAGCATGCACGATGAGCGAGCGTTTATTGGGACAGATATCTGCAGCCTCCAGAGACTGTTCTTGTATGAGCACCTACATGCTAAAGATTTGCCTACCCTGATTTTCTCCCTTGCAATTGCCGCTTTTTTTTTTGCTAATATCGATACAGTTGTAACTGTTGCCAGACAACCGCAAGTATTCATTTTGGCTTCGGCGCCCCTTTGACGGCGTACCTTCAGGCACCTCAGGCATCAGCTGAGCCGCAAGCCAATACGCATATACCCGTAGACCTGCAGCAAGAACCTGTACGTATGGCCGTAGCCCAGAGTTGTGTCTTCGGGATCCGTCCTAGTCCTTTCCGGATGCAGGCGGCTTTCCCCTGGCAAAAACTCCCGGTTGGACCGTGCGAATGACCCTCGAATTGTTATGCAAAGCCTGGCGGAGATGACTCTAAATGATCAGCCTGGCTCAGAAAATATCTTCCGAAACAACTGATCGCAAACCAATTGCCGCACCATGGAGATGGACACCACATATCAAGGCTTGGGGGGGAGCGATGAAAACCAGAGCTAGAAAGTTTACCTTTGTCGTAGCAGTGATCTTTTCTGTCATTCTCATATCAATCGGCCCTACAGCCGTGCTGGCAGAGGAAGAAGGCGGCCTGGTCGTGGAAACCGAACAGGATGCCCCTGTCATCTCCGAGCCTCCCGCGGACTCAGGCGACAATCAAAGCGATGTGGAACCGGGCGAGCCGAACCAGAAAGAGCCGGATGCGGATGTGCCGCTGGATTCCGAGATGGCCTCGATGGATAGTTGGCAGCCGGCGGAAAATGAAAAAGTGGAGGTAAACTTACCTGTCCCCTCGTCGGACGTTGATGTGTTTTCAGGTGCGGCGCGCTACACTATTCCTATAGAGGTGCCTCCCGGAAGAAACGGCATGGCTCCCCGTATTTCCCTTGAATACAACAGCTTTCTCAAAAACGGCTGGGTGGGTGTTGGCTGGCAGCTTGACATGGGCGCAATCCAGAGATCGACAAAACGCGGCGTTGACTATGCTGCCAACGACTATGTCTTTGTGAAGAATGGCCGCAAGAGCGAACTGGTTTCGAGGGAAGCTCAGTGGGGTGCAAACTTCTATGGAGCGAAAATCGAGGAAGATTTTTCCAGATACTACTTCGACATCTCGGTGACCGGCGGCTGGGTAGTCACGGCCAGAGACGGCACCAGGTACTATTACGGCAGCTCCTCGGATTCCAGGCAAGAAAATTCCCTCGGTGTTTTCAAATGGTGCCTAGACGAGGTTAGGGATACTAACGGCAACTACCTCAAACTGACATATACCAAGGCAAATGGCCAGATCTACCTACAGGAGATAGTCTACACCGGCAATCACCAGGCCCAGGTCCAAGGGACAAATTCGGTAAAGTTCATCCTGGAAGCGAGAAGTGATGATATCTTCGCTTATGTCTCAAGGAGCAAGGTAAAAACCGCTAAGCGGCTCAAGAGGATAGAGGTTTATGCAAATGATGGGCTGGTGAGAAAATACCAGCTCACCTACCAGAAAGGGGCATCCAGCCGGCGCTCATGTCTAAAAGAGATCCAGATCACAGGTGACGACGGCAGCAGCACGTTCCCTCCCATCAAGGTGACGGGCTTGCAGGATGGAGGAAATGGCGAATTCACAAACCAGTACAGGAGAATCGGGAGTGATACAGGATATTACAATGCATATTTTGCCGATATAAACGGTGACGGGTTTGCGGACTTCATAACCTACCACTACGTATATACAGAGGGTGATAGTGGCGGTGAAGTTACGACGAGCACTGTCTACACATACCTGGCCAAGGGTGACGGCACATTCAAGAACGTGGGATCTTCAACGGGCCTGGATGTTCGCGGGCCCGACAGCGGCGATTTGTTCTTTCCGGACATCAACGGTGACGGCCTTGCCGACATGGTGTTCGTGGATCCCGGCTATTCTCCCAGCAAGAATTATATCTATCTCTCCAACGGCGACGGCACTTTCGACTACTATGACGAGATACATGTAGGTGGATCAATTCACGGCTCCGTCACATCGTTTGCTGATGTGAACGGAGATGGGCTTGCCGACCTCATCAGCCATTGGGGCACAGAGTACAGCACCACAGTGTATAGCTATTTGTCGAACGGTGATGGAACGTTCGAAAGCGCTGTTTCGACTTCTTTGCGAGATGATGCTTCGTCGGGCTTCTTGCGTTTCCCGGACATAAACGGCGACGGCCTTGCGGATCTCGTTATATTAAAGGGCCATCGTTATGGCAGTGGGAATAAGAATAATTTTGTTTACATGGGCAAGGGTGACGGCACATTCGTTGATAACGATACGAAAATCAACACCTGGACTGATGATTTCTTCGCGGAGTATTTCGCTGATGTAAACGGTGACGGCCTTGATGATTTCGTCATGCAGGACTTCAGATGGGAAGAATGTGGCGATGGCGGCTGGTTTGAAATTAATGCCAGTGACGTTCGTGTCCATTTGTCCAAGGGTGATGGCACGTTCAGAGACGGGGTAAGGACAAATCTTGAAGACATGAGCTCGCGGGACGTATACGGCCCGGTGCGTTTCCCGGACATAAATGGTGACGGCCTTGCGGACATGGTTGTTCTGAAAGACTCGACTTTCAATCAAGGCAGTGGCAGGAACATAATCTATCTTTCAGACGGCGACGATGCTGCCGATCTGGTCACCGCCATACAAAACGGCCTCGGCGGCACCGTGATTTTCGAGTACACGCCCTCCACTGAATACCAGAACAGCTTTCTTCCCTTCATTGTGCAAACGGTATCGAACGTCACAGTGGAAGACGGCCTCGGGAACCAGTCCACCAGGTCCTACTCCTATGCCGGCGGACTGTACGATCCGCCCACCAGAGAGTTCAGGGGCTTTGAGACCGTAAGCCGGATAGAGCCGGATCTGGCTGTCAGGAAAACAGAGTTCAATCAGAGCGAATTCAAGAAAGGCAGAGCGGAGTGGTCCGGGCTGTGGGCTCCGGCTGCCGACCCGGATGTTGACACGCCTCTCGTCATGACGACATACACCTGGGGCGAGTACAGCATAGATTCTTCTCCGGAAAACGGCTGTGTGTTCGTAAAGCTCGAGCGGAAGCGCACCGAGTACAACGATGCCGTGACCGTGTTCTCGCAAGAAGATTATACCTACGACGATACCTACGGGAACCCCGCAACCATGGCGGGAAACCTCATTGAAGCAGAAACCTCGGGAACTGACGGTGAAAATGTGACCACAAAGCACGAGTATCAGAACTACGGTGACTGGCTGTGGCGTGAAAAGAAGACCACGCTCGAAAATGAGCTTGGCGAGTTCGTCAGGAAGACCAGGCACGTCTACGAGAACGGAACCGGGAATCTTATGTCCACGGAGTTCGTCCTCGATACCGGTCCAAATCCCACAGTTCATTTCACCTACGATACATACGGTAACAAGAAAACCTTCACCGATGCGAACAACAACCTGACCACCTGGGACTACGACGATACCACCCACACCTATCCGGTAAAGGTGACCAACGCGCTCGGCCACATCGTCGAATATCAGTATGATGAGCGCTACGGCAAGGTTACGGCCAAGAAGGACGAGAACCAGAACTGGACCTACTATCACTACGACCACTTCGGCCGAATTGAAACGGTTGACTACCCTGACGGTGGCCAGGAGACCACCGAATACTACGACGATATCTTCCCTCGGCTCGTCATCACTAAAGTCAAGGAGGATGCGGCAGGAAATACTGTCGATACGTACAGGTACTATGACGGCCTCGATAGAGAAATACAGACCATCACCTTCGGTGAGGGCGGCAAGTCGATAGTAACGGAGAAGTTCTATGACGAGATGGGAAGAAATGATTACACGGAAGGTCCCTTCTTTGCCACCGGCGTTGGTTACCCGAAACAGAGACCGGCGGAGTATCCCTGGAAGCGGACGGTTTTCGATCCTCGCGGCAGACCACTGCAGATCACAAGCCCCGACAGCGAGCACCAGGTCCTGACCACAAGCTTCAGCTACAGTGGCTTCAAGACTACTGTGACGGACCCGGATGGCAACCGGAAGACAGAAAAAAGAGATTACCTCGGAAGGATCATAAGGGTCACGGAACATGCAGCCGGTAATAATTACTACACCTACTATACCTACAACGCTGCCGGGGACCTGCTGACAATCAAGAACCATCGCGGCAATGTGACGACCATCAACTACGATACCCTGGGCAGAAAGATAAACATGAACGACCCCGACCTGAAATACTGGGAGTTCACCTACGATGCAAACGGCAATCTGCTCACCCAGACCGATGCCAAATCGCAGGTCATCACCTTCGCCTATGACGCGCTCAACAGAAAAACGTCAAAGACATATTCCACCTCGGATCCGCCGGTCACCTATACCTACGACAAGTCCTGGATTGAAAATGGGGTGGGAAGACTCTCAATAGTAACGAAAGGCGACACCAAGATCATCTACAACAAGTATGATGAGATGGGCAGGGTCAAGGTAAAAAACAACAAGAGGAAGATCTCCGGGCAGTGGACAAGCTATAAGACCAGGTTCGACTACGACCTCTCGGGGAAACTTACGAAAGTAACCTACCCTGACGACTACGAGGTGAGTTACGCCTATTATCCCGGAACCGGCCTGCTCCAATCCGCCACAGGCTCCGACTCGGAGCAGTACGCTGTCTTCACAGCCTACGAGCCCACAGGGAAGATCGGGCGCGTCGATCATGGAAACGGCGCTTTCACTGTCTACACCTATGATCCCCTGTCGACAAGACTCCTTTCAATCGTGACCAGAGACGACCAGGGAGTTGATCTGCAGAACCGCTCGTACAGCTACACCCCGGCAGGAGACATCGAAGAGATCACAGACGGCGTAAAAGGCGTAACCTACACTTACACCTACGACAAGCTTCACAGACTTCTTTCAGAGACCAACACGGGATCCTATGACCCGGTGAGCTACACCTACAATGCCATAGGAAACATCACCTCCAAGACAGTGGGCACAGAGGTCCTCGATTACAAGAAATATGTCTGGGGACACAAGCATGCAGTAAAGGAGATAGAGCACGACGGCACGACATACACCTATACCTATGATGCGAACGGCAATATGAAAACGGGCTATGATTTCAGAGACCTCAATGATGTGGCCACTTTTACCATCACCTACGATGCCGACAACATGCCCACCCAGATCGTCTACACAAAGGGCGGCAGTTCGACAACGACCAGCTTCACGTATGATGGTGACGGCGTGCGGGCAATAAAAACAGTCCAGGGAGGAAGCACCACTTACTATGCGGGGAAGTACTACGAGATAACGGACGGCGTGGCCACGAAGTACATCTTTGCTGCTGATATGCGTATTGCCAAGTTGGAAGGAACTGAGCTCCACTATTTCCACAAGGATCATCTCGGCAGCTCCACGGTGATGACTGATGAGAGCAGTTCCAGGGTGGAAGGTACGGAATACATGCCTTTCGGGCAGATCAGGGATCACACCGGAACCGATGTATCAAAGTACAGGTTTACCGATCAGGAACTCGACAGTGAGACCGGTCTTTACAACTATGACGCCAGGCTCTATGATCCTGTAATTGGCAGGTTTGTCAGCCCGGATTCGATAGTGCCTGACCTGTACGATCCGCAGAGCTTGAACAGGTATAGCTACTGCAGGAATAATCCGCTTAGATACGTGGATCCGAGTGGACATTTTGATAACGACATGGAGCATGGCGGCAGAGCGGTTGGCGAACATGGCCGAGGTGGCGCAGGAGTGGGCAACGGGCTGGGGGGAGATGCTGAGACTACTAGTGAAAGTTCCTCTTCTGATAGTGGAAGTCTTTTTGAATCCTTAATAGACCTAGCCACTCCAAACGAAATCTTATTTGTTGACAAGCCAACTTCAGACAAGTTAAAGAAGATTTCAAGGTGGGGCAAAAGGGGCTTACTGTTCGGTATAGGTTTGGATCTTGGTTTCAAAGCAACAACCAAGAAAGAAGATGCTGCTCAAAAGAGTGAAAAACCGACATGGCCAAAGACAGCCGAAGAGATGGAAGATTATCTTGGTGTGAAAGGAAAGAAAGTGCCTGATAAACCATACACACCTGGACGTGACAAAACGATTTGGCAACCTAGTGATAAAGTGAAAATAATACACGAAAAACATCCCTATCATACGGAAAAGCACAAGACTGGACATTGGCATCTAGATACACCAGAGAAGAGACATCAAACATTTGAGCCTGGAGATCCTATTCCAGGGTATTGAGAGGCTTTATGATTGTAACAGATAAATTTGCATATTCGAAAAAAAAAGAACTGCAATTAGGAAAAGAGCCTGATTCCGTTCTTGTTATTCTCTATGGAAGTAAAAATGGTGTTAGGCTTTTCATCTCAACAGAAAAGGAAGGTGATGCAGATATTTTTCTCGATATAAATGAAACCAATAAGTTTATAGAACTTCTTGAAAGTGCATTATTAAGAGCTTTGAATGAATATAGAGGGTTTTGTGGCCCAGTAATTAGTCCACAATCAGGTGATTTTGATGATGTGGTTAATGCAATATTGCAAGTCGTTTTTGTAGATAAGACTATCGGAATATCTGTTGATGTTGAAGATGTACAAGGAGTTGAACTTTGGCCTGACCTGACTGATGTGGGGAAGTTAATTAATGCACTTCGGGAAGTTAAAGGCAAATGATATTAGGTCTAGCTAATCTAACCGATTTTCAGCATGAACCTAGATTTTGATGGAATCGTAAAAACCCCCGCCTAAATTATCATGTTAAAATTATTGATAAAAATAGCATTTTCTCCATGACACTCCTTCTGACTCTCATACGGTACTTTCAGCGACAGATCGAGATCAAGTCCGATTTTCCCATGAATTTAGTCAGTTAAGGCGCGCAGGGGCGTAGAACCTATCACTTGTCATGATCTGGTCCGTGTTAGCCCTGATTTTATGGAAGAAAAAGCAAATCCTGCTTGGCAAGTAGTACCTATGTTATATAATTTGGCTCCACAATAGAATGTGGCTGAGATTGTGGTAATTCGAGCTTGCCGAGTCGGTGAATCATCGCCAACGAGAAGGTTTCTTCGGTCCTATAACCCCGAGCCCTGTGGCTGATTGCTTTGGCATTGTTATTCATGGCTTCTACGGAGGCATTATTGACTCTGAGATCGAAGTAAGCGAGTATTCCCTCTTCATGCCGCCTCAGCACCCAGGCAAAGTCTCTAAAGGGTTTTATCCTGCTGTGGGTTGCCCACCAGAACCAACGTTTCAGATACTTGGCAGCCCCCAGCCCCTACGCTTGTAGTCCCAGAGCTTTCTGAATAGCTCTGAATCTGCCTAAAATTCTCATGCTGGCAAAGTTTCACCTTTTCTTCTTCGCCCGAGCCCGTAAACGGCTCGGTTTTTTGCTCGCCCTTCCCGGTGGCCCTCGTTCGGGGACGCGTGAGACGACATGGATCAAAAACAGACAAAAGGCAACACAGAGCGCACCATCGAAGAGTACGAGTGCGCCCTGCCCTGGAGAAGGCAGGCGGCTTTCTCGCCGAGGCCACAGCAGGATCCTCGGCGTATGCAGATTGGCCGTGACCCCGCTGGTAAAACCTGACCTCGGTTGACGGCCAGCTTGCCGGTAAGCTACACCTACAATGCCATAGGAAACATCACCTCCAAGACCGTGGGCACAGAGGTCCTCGATTACAAGAAATATGCCTCTCACCATGTTGGATAATGCGCATTTACCGATGTGCCGAGTCCCGCCCTTCGGCAGGATAAACTCCGCGACTTCCCCCCCACAGCGGAGTGACCGGAGACACTATGCCGGTAAAGGCAGGCAGGAGCTTGGGCGGGGTTACAATGGAATGGGCCCGGCTGCGAGCGCAGGCAGCGGAGGCCCATACGGCCGCAGCCCGTAGCCAAAGACCCACTGTTATCTCCTATACACATCACCTCGGAATCGAATAACCTCGATATAGACGATATTTTCGTTGTCATTCACAGAGTAGACGAGCCGGATGTCTCCCACTCTCAGTCGATAGCTGCCCTCCAGCTCTCCCCGCAACCGTTTGATGTTGTAATGTTTGAAAGGGTCCTGGGATAATTTGGCGAAAGCAAGGTTAAGCCGTCTGGCTGTGACGGTATCAGTTTTTTGATAAAATCTGGCAGCCTTTCTGGAGAGCTCTATTTTATACATCCCGTTTGATGGCTTCCCAGCTCACCGTTTTCCCTGTGCGGATATCCTCTTTAGCCTGCCGATAGTCTTCAATAAATCCAGGCTCATTGAGGAGGGCTTGGGTTGCATCTTCTTCGCTTTGCTGCAAGTCTTCCAGAAAATCCAGAGCCATCTTGAGCTTTTCAACAGGAAGCTGCTCGATGGTATCTCGTATCCTGTTTTTTATCTCTGAGATTTCCATAACTGATATCTCCAGCTTGTTGCTTTTGTGTAAAACAACATAACACATGAGATGGAGTAGTGGAAGATTTACTTGGGAACAAAGGGACGGGGATCATTTTGTGCATCTCTCTACCTGGCGTCGACAAAGCTATTTCCTGCTAGCTTCTCTCCTCTAATAACTGCTTAGCTTACGAAAACAGGCTCCTTTCAGAGACTAACACGGGCGCCCATAATAACCTTGCATGGACTCTCGCCACTTGCCCTGACATCAAAAGCCCCTGGCCGCCTCTTGCCACTAGTCTCTGCTCGGAACCTGCAATTTCTTGATTTGATGACCGGTAAGATCCACGAAGCGCTGGAGGTCTTGCCGTGAAATGAGCAGGGTGGTAGTGTTTACCAGCGGATGAAATTGAAAAGTTTCGGATTCCCATAAATTTTCATCCATGATCACTTCCACAGCGCCCTGTCTATCATTGATAATTGCGAATATCGATACGGCCCCCGAGTCTACTCCCAGATACTTTTTGAGCCGTTCAGGGGAGCCAAAACTCAGCCTGCTGGTGCCGAGCCGGCCAGCAAGCGCTTTCAGGTGAACACGTTTATCCGCCGGCACAATTAGTAGAAAATGGCGCCGCCCCTTGTGATCTCTGAGAAAAAGATTTTTGCTTCTGGCACCTGGCAATGGTTGTACCAAACGTTTCACATCTTCCACAGTATACACCGGCGGGTGATCATGACGCTGGTATTTTATGGCATGCTTGTCGAGAAATTGGTAAAGATCAATCATCTCTAGTTTTCTCCGAGCGCTAAAGTTTGCAAAATCTGCAGGAAAATTCAACCAACTTCTGAACAGCTAGATAGGCAGACAGCCTAATTGCTTGACACCCTTATCTATCAATCGATATATGTCAAGTAAATAGAAATTTCAAAACATCTGATTCTTCATCTTAAACAGACCTTGCATTGGGAGGAGTCATGCAGACAAATCAATTGCTCTATTTATCCCGGGCAGATGTGGTGGCAGCCGGCCCTAGTATGGCAGAAATTATTGACGTGCTGGAAATCACCTTTCGCGCCAAAGGCGAAGGCCGAGCCGAAATGCCTCCCAAACCCGGCATCCACCCTGGTGGCACCGATAACTTCATCCATGCTATGCCCGCCTACATCCCAGACATCCCATCAGCGGGGATCAAGTGGGTAAGCGGCTTTCCTGAAAACTACAAGAAGGGACTGCCATATATCAACGGTCTGCTCATTCTCAACGATGTGGACACCGGCCTGCCGCTTTCAGTCATGGATTGCGTCTGGATTACAGCCATGCGCACCGGTGCTGCCACTGCTCTGTCTGCACGTTATCTTGCCAGGCCTGACTCGGAGGTAGTGGGAATACTCGGCTGCGGCGTCCAGGGAAGGAGCAATGTGGAGGCGCTGAAGGTGCTCTTTCCTCTGAAAAAAGTCTATGCCTACGATATCAACCAGGATGCTGCCAGGCAATATGCCCAGGAAGTGAGCGAACGCTTCGCTCTGGAGGTGGTCACCGTCTCTGAGCCGCGGCAAGCGGTGAGCGGCTGTGATATTGTTGTCACTGCTGGTCCAATCCTCAAAATCCCGCATGCCACCATCAAGTCTGGCTGGCTCGACGAAGGAGCCTTTGCTTCCCTGGTGGACTTCGACTCTTACTGGCACGGCGATGCTTTGCAGGAAAGCTCAAAGTTCTGTACAGACGATACTGCCCAGCTGCGGCAGTATCAACAGGCTGGATATTTTCAGAATATCCCCGAAATCCATGCGGACCTGGGTGAACTGGTTGCGGGAAAAAGGCCTGGCCGCCAGACACGGGAAGAACGAACCATGACTGCCAACCTGGGCCTGGCCCTGGAGGATATGGCCGTAGCACAGCTTATTTACAAAAGAGCCCTGGAGCAGAACATCGGCACCTGGCTGCCGCTTTGAGAACTTCTTAAATTCTTTATTGTCTGTATTCCACTTGAGAACAAGCCAGCGAAGGGGCACGACACAAAAGCGCGGGATGAAGTGAGATGGCACCGGAAGCTTTCGATATTGTCATTGTAGGCGGGGGCATTATGGGCTGCGCCGTCGCCTTTTCTCTTCTGTCCATGGATGACACTCTGCAGGTAGCTGTAATCGAAAAAGACCTTACCTACTCCAGGGCTTCCACCACATTGTCACTGGCCAACGTCCGTGTTCAATTCAGCCTCAAAGAAAACATTCAGATCTCGAAGTACACCCTGGAGGTCCTGGAACGCTTTGGCGATCTCATGGCTGTGAATGACCACAAGCCTGAGATCTCTTTTCACAGGGAAGGCAACCTCTTTCTGGTGGATGATGCTGGGCGTGAAGCTGCGCAAGAGGCCTTGAGGTTGCAGCGGCATCTTGGCTGTCGGGTGGAATGGTGGACGCCCAAAGAAATCGAGGAACATTACCCCCTCTACCAGCCGAAAGAGATGGCAGGCGGCACCTTTGGTCACGATGATGGCCACTTCGATGCCTACGCCATGTTAATGGCCTACAGGGCCAAGGCCAGATCCCTGGGAGCAAAGTATATTGAAGCTGAGGTGGACACTGTCCTTGTCCGGCATAAGCAAGTGATAGGGGTAAGCCTTCATACAGGAGAAAATCTGCATGCTTCTGTGGTGATCAACTGTGCCGGTGCCTGGGCGGCTGGCGTGGCACAGACGGCTGGAGTGAATCTGCCCGTGGCACCAGTGAAGCGTCAGGTGTTTGTTGTTGATACCGCAGTAAAGCCAGAAGGGGCACTGCCACTCACCCTACTGCCAACGGGGTTGTATTTTCGTACTGAACTGGGTGGAACAATCCTCCTCGGCAAGTCCATGGCTGAAGATCCCACAGGCTTCGACTTTTCCTGGGACGACAAACGCTTCACCGACTTACTCTGGCCGGAACTGGCAGAATTTGTGCCCGCTTTCGACACCCTTAAATTGCTGCGGGGCTGGGCTGGACTGTATGCAGTAAACACCCTGGACGGCAATGCCATCCTGGGTGAGTGGCCTGAACTCAAAGGATTTTATCTCGCCAACGGCTTCTCCGGTCACGGCTTGCAACAGGCGCCGGCAGTGGGCCGCTATCTGGCGGAATGCATATTGGAAAGACCCCTGTCTCTGGATCTTTCCATATTTGCACCAGATAGAATTCTGGACAACAGACCGATCAGCGAAAGGGGAATTGTCTAAGAAAGAGGACAACAGGATGCAGACTGCCGATCACCAAGATCCGAGCCTGCATCCTGAATTTCCTCAGGATTTACTTGTAAGGCTGCAGCTTGCCGCCCTTGTAAATCATGCGCTGATAATAATCGGTAACCTGCATGCCGTCTTTGTCAAAGCTCTTGTCGCCGGTGACGCCGTTGTAAATCTTGCTCGCCGTGTACAAAGCAGTGGCAATCTTGTCGGTATTGGTGCTGCCGGCCATATTGATTGCCAGTGCTGCAATCCAGGTGGCATCGTAGGCATAGGCGCCGAAGGCGGTCTGCTTGGCATCGGGTCCGAATTTTTCGCGATAGGCCTTCTGATACTCGGGATAGCGAAGCGTTTCGGTGGAACCCATGATCAACCCCTTGATCCCCTCTGCAGTTTCGGGGATGACCTCGTTGCTCCACATGGTCATATAGTCCGCATACCAGCCTTTGGGCGGTTTATAACCGAGCTCATATGCCTGTTTTAAAATGAGCTTGCTTTCTGTGCCATAGGCGGTGAAGAATACCGCTTCCGGCTTCTTGGCAAAAAGACGTTCAATTTCAGCCCGATAGTCGGTTTTCTTTTCGTCGTACCGCACAGCTTCCAGCCACTTCTTGCCGGCCTTTTTTATGGTCTTCTCAGTCCATATTTCCACGCCAATGCCAAAGGGGTTGTTCACTGTAATAGAAGCAAAGGTGTTGGCTCCGCTTTCCAGAGCGAATTGAGCCAGTTTTGTGCCCATGACTTCATCCAGACCCATGACATTAAAAAAGTAAGGTCCAATCTCGCGAAGTTTTGGCGAAGTAGAAGCCTCTGAGATTTGAATTACTTTCTTGGAGTTGGTCCATTGTCCGGTGGGCAGGCTGATGCCGCTGGAGTAGGCTCCCAGAATGAGAGGAACCTTGTCTATTTCCACCAGTTTGTGGACTGCATCCATGCCGCCTTTGGGACTCGACTCAGTGTCTTCCCAGATGATCTTCAACGGATGGCCAAGAACTCCACCTGCCGCATTGATCTCTGCCAGGGCCAGCTCTTCACCTCTCTTCATATCCTGGCCCTGAACCGCATTGGTTCCCGTGAGGGGGTTTATGGAACCAATGACCACCTGGCCCGCCGCCTGAGAAAGAGCCGGGATGCCGCCGACCATAACAACTGCCAGAAAAACACCGCTGACAATCATGACTAGGAATTTCTTCATTTTCTCCCTCCTTTTTCTGGTTTCACATCATTTCTCCCTGCCGACTTCCCACAACATTTCTTGTCTCCTCGGGTTATATGGGAGGCTAGCCACCCAGGTAAGCCTCTCTGATCTTGTCGTTGGATAGAATCCTGTCCGCCCTGTCTTCAAATTCGTTTTGGCCCATAACCAAAACATATCCCCTGTCAGATATATTCAATGACTGATAGGCATCCTGTTCTATCATGACGACAGCCCTGCCGAGTTTCTTCTGCACATCTGAAATAATTGAAAATACTTCCGCTGAAACCTTCGGGGAAAGTCCAGCAGAGGGTTCATCCAGGAGGAGCAGTTCGGGATCAGTCATCAAGGCCCTTGCCATTGCCAGCATTTGCCGCTGCCCGCCGCTCAGGGTGCCAGCTTTTTGGTTCAGCTTTTCGCCCAGGATAGGGAAAAATTGCAAGACCTTCTCCACCTGCTTCTTTACCTCCTGCTGGCTTTTGATGTAGCCGCCGATCTCGAGGTTTTCCTTGACACTGAGAGAGGGAAATACATTTCGAAGTTGAGGAACGTAACCGAATCCTTTTTTTATCTTATCATGTGGGCCAAGATCGGTCACGTCTTCACCTTTCCAGTACACCTGCCCTCTGTAAATGGGCAAGTATCCCATTATAGCCTTTATCAAGGTGGATTTGCCTGCTCCATTGGGTCCGATAATTGTTACAGTCTCCTGTTGATCGAGATACATGGAGACCCCATGGAGAATCTCCGTTCTGCCGTAGCCACTGTACAATTTTTTTACTTCCAGGTATCTCACGCTTTCCACATTTCTTCTCGAGAACTCCCCGATAAATAAGCCTCAAGCACCTTTTCATCCTTTTGAATTTCCTCTGGAGTTCCTTCGGCAATCTTTCTGCCGAAGTCGAGAACCACCACCTTATCGCAGATCTCACTGATGACTTTCATGTTGTGCTCCACAATCAGCAAGGTTTTTCCCTTTTTGTCTCTCAGATCCAGGATCGCTGTGATCAGCTTCGTGATAAGGGTGGGATTTACCCCTGCAGTGGGTTCATCGAGCAAGATAAGGGTTGGATCTGCCATCAGAATCCTTGCTAGAGCCAGCAGCTTCTTCTGTCCTCCGGACAGATTGCCGGCATACTCATTGCGCAAATCAGAAAGTTGGACAAGTTCAAGCATTTGCTGAGCCTGTTGCAGAAACCTGTCATTTTCCTGTCTGATCCTGCCAGGCCTGAGAAACACATTCAGGACACTCTCACCTGTCTGATTCTTGGGGGCAAGCAGAAGATTTTCAATCACAGTCATCTTTTCCGGGACTTCACTGATTTGAAACGTCCTGCCGATGCCCATCAGGGCGATTCTGTCTGGTTCGATGCTCTCGAGTTTCCTGCCTTCAAAAAAGATTTCTCCTCCATCTTTTTCATAGAATCCTGAAACAACATTGAAAAGAGTACTCTTGCCCGAACCATTGGGACCAACCAGACCCGTAATGCTGCCATACTCTACCTCGAAGCTGACTCCGTCAAGGGCAACCACGCCGCCAAATCTCTTCTGAACATTGTCGATTTTCAGAATTATGTCATTTGATTGTTTGCTCACGGCTACTCGTCTCCCCGTCAACAGCCGGCAGCTCATCATAGGTTATCTTTTTTTCTTTTATCAAGCCGTCCTTCATAAAGAGCATGGCCAGCACAATCATAATACCAATTGCTACCATACGGAGGCTTGCCAGGGTAACTTCCTCTATTGGCACGTAATCTTTGACGAAACGAGTTGAATTATAGAATATCATAATAACCACAGCACCGAAGATAGCACCCTTGTTGTTCCCTTTGCCGCCAACAATTACCATAGCCCAGATAATGAATGTCTCCAGGGGAAGGAACTGGTCAGGACTAATAAAACCATGATAATGTGCCCACAGACTGCCTGCCAAGCCTCCGAACCCGCCACCAATTGCCATGACCTTGATGCGAAATTTCTTGACATTCTTGCCCATGGCCAGCGGCAAATTGTCACCCTCCCGTATGCTCTTGAGAACTCTGCCAAACGGCGACGTGGTAAGTGTGTTGATCACCCCATAGGTTACTGCCAGAGATGTCAGAACAATGCCGAGATAGAAAAAAGGATAGCTCTGGGCAGTAAAAAAGGAACGCATGGGCTGCGGTATGCCGCCAACTCCAAAGGCTCCCCCCACATAGGGTCCTCCACCCACGACCCAGTCTTCGTTCAAAAAGAAAATGCGCACAATTTCAGCTGCAGCAAGGGTGACAATGGCCCAGTAATCTTCCTTGAGATCTGCAGTAGGAATAGCAATCAGATATCCGAAAAGGGCTGCCACCAGGATAGCACCACACAGGCCAAAAATAAATGGCATGCCCAAGGTAAAGACTATAATAGTGGATACATACGCCCCCAGACAGAAGAAGGCCACCTGACCAAAGTTCGCCAGGCCCGTGAAGCCATACTGCAGGTTCAGACTGAGGCTGAGGATACCGTAAATACCCATCATTATGGCAAGATATACTAAAAAATTAACGAACTCCATTAAGTTTCCTTTTTCTTGCCGAGTATACCTCTTGGTTTGACGAGCAACACCACAATCAGTATGACGAAGCTAATTGCTGGTTTGTACCCCGTCGGGATGAAGAGATCTTGGTGAAAGCCCAATATGCCCCCCAGACTCAATATTTTGCCAAAATTAATATAGAGGCCTATATTTTCTGCGAAACCGAGCACCAGGGCACCCAGTATGGCCCCATAAGGGTTCCCTATTCCACCCAATATGGTGGCACAAAACACAGGAATGATGATAGCAAACCCCATATATGGCAAAATATAAGTCTCCATGCCGATGAGGATGCCTCCAAGTGAAGCAAAAGAAATCGCAATGAACCACACATAGGTGATGATTTTTTCAATGTCGATCCCGCTTGCCTGGGACAACTCTGCATTATCTGAAGTGGCACGCATGGCTTTTCCGAGAGTTGTACGATGCAGCAAGAGGTGGAAAAGAAGCATACCGAACAGCCCCACGAAAATTATCCAGATCTGCAAAGGGGTAATACGAAAGTACTCTGTGACAATAGGACGCTGCAGAGGTACGGAGTAATTTCTTGCTGTTGCGCCCCAGATGGCTCTCACACTGTTTCTAAAAGCGATGGCTAGACCGAGGGAGGCCACCATGACGATTATGCCGCTGTAGCCCCTCAGTTTCTTGAAAACTGTCCTGTCAATCACCACCGAAAAGAGACCTGTAGCAACCGAGGCAATCAATGCTGCCGGCAGGATAGGCAGGCCCACATTGACATTGAGGAAGAGAGCCAGGTATACCCCAATTACTGCATACTCGGTGTGGGCGAAGTTGGCAAAACCCAAGATGTCATATACCAGGGTGAGCCCCAAGCTGAGAAGAGAAAGTTCGGATGCCCTAACAATACTGTTGATGAAGACTTGCGTAATGCCCATGGATTGAGTAATTTGCTCTCAGGTGAAATTGCTGAACAGCCTAGCATAGCTTGCCAACTACAGCATAGGCAGCAAACGCCGCCTCGGGCTCATGTCTGACCGACAGAGTGCTAAGGCTAGCAATAATAATTTTTCATGGATCAATACCTTTCATGAGCCTGTAAAAATCCTCATGGTACTGGTCAACAACGAGTTTCTGTGGATTAGTTACGACTAAAAGAATAAGAATTACAATGTGACAAGTTGCCTGCAGTGAACAAAAGTTCTGATGATTGGGCAGTCAAATCTGAAAATATCATCAAATACTTACCGCTTTCAGTCTCTTTGTCAAGCAAAACTTCCACGGTAGTTCGCGGCCGGGACGGTGACCGGCCATATGTATTGTTTAGGAGCTGCCTACTGTCAAAGGAGATTCGCCAGTACATCCCTCAACATATTCAAATGGGAGTCTTTTTCTTCAGCAAATACAGAAAATTCTTCGGCAGAAAGACCGTAGGTGTCAAAAAATTCAGTCATTAAACCATGCCATTCGTTCTGGGAAAAGGAGCGCAGCAGTTCTGACATTTCTTTTCTGCTGGGAATGTCCGGCCCACGTTTGCTATTCTCGGTTGCAAGCCCCTCGAGGAAGCCCTGCACCACAGGAGCCAACATAGCGCCATTGGCACAGGCAACCTCTCCGACACCGTCCAGGCGGTCGAGGCGCAGCTGTATTGTCAGGTGTAGGAAGAAAAGGATGAGGGCAAGCAGTTTTCCTCCTCTTTCTTTGGTGCGAAACGATACCACAGGGGTGTAGTCCCGAACAGTGACCAGACGGAGATCTATTCTGTTGCCTTTCTTCTTGAGGACGAAATCACCGGCCGCCAGGTGCCATGGATAGATCTGTTTGAAATGGTTCCAGTCGTAGTAAAGGGTAAGTATCCGAGCAGCCTGGCGATACACTTCCCTTTCTTGAGCAGAGGAAAGATAATGGAAGCCCCTGTCCGTATCCCAGAGCAGCAGTCGATACTCTTGGGAGCCGCGGCTTTGATGCAGGTGAAATTCATGAAAGCCTGTGAGCCATTCAGTGATAAACAGGGAAATTGCTGGCATCCCCTCGCCATCGCCTGCGAGGTGTTCTGTTTCATTGAAAAACAACCTTGGCAGGAACGGCTGGTCATATTGGCCGGCAAGTTCTTGCAGCAGCTCCACTTCACGCTGCAAGCCCTTCCTCGCTTCCGGTGTGGCAGCCACATTGACGGCGTATGAAATTGTTTCTCCACCAGCACGTATGTCCAGGCGGGCCACATGGTAGCATGCGCCATGCTTCTCTGAAATGAGCCGTACCTGTTGAATTTCTCTGATCTGCACAGGGTAGCCCAATCGCTTCCGCAAGACAGTCTGTAAACCTTGTCCCGAGTTGCCGCACAGGACTCTTGCTATGGATTTCAGGAAAATTCCGTAGGAGAGCGGCTCCCCCTTTGCCGCGGAATCTGGTCCTCGAGGAAGCGGTAATGTCTCAGTATCTATTTTTAATAGATGTAGACCATTGTCCCGACGTATGTAAAACTCGAAAGGTATATCTGCTTTCAAAATGATCCTTTCACTTCTGTCATGTTAGTCCGGACTGGCATGCACAGAGCAAGTTGTCGTATACTTGTGTAGCAAAATTATCGCATCTTTACCAATGGGAATGAAGAACCTTGATTCTCTCCTTCCATCCAATCATCAAAGCTGACATCAATGTCATTGTAGCAGGCAGACCTCCCAACAAGCAGGAGAAACAGCTCATCCAAAAGGCCGAGGCCATCCTGCTGCCCCAGGGTGTAAGAGCAGATCTATATCAGTTGTGTACAGCTCACTGTCGAAGGGTGTTTCCCAATTATGACTTCCGCTTCACGCATCCTGGCAAGATCGGAGATATTTCTCTTTTCAACAAATATGACATGCCGCATCCAAAAACCTTTGTTTTCCCCTGCGTGAGAAACTATCTGAAGCGCTATCCACCAGACAAAAACCGTTTTCCTTTCTCTTTTCCTTTTATTGTCAAAGCAAATCTCAGCGGCGAAGGCAGGCTGGTATTCAAGGTAAGGCACGGCCGCGACCTCGAAAAGATCCTCGGGGATTTCGAAAAAATGGAAAGATATGACAGGGCCGGCTTCATTGCTCAGGAATGGGTGCCGCATGGGGGTCGAGATCTGCGGGTGGTTGTTCTCCATGATGAGTTCGTGAGCTACTGGCGGGTCCAGCAAAAGCAAGACGAGTTTCGCACCAATCTGGCTGCAGGTGCCATTATCGACAGGA
This sequence comes from Deltaproteobacteria bacterium, assembly GCA_019309045.1. Lineage (NCBI taxonomy): Bacteria > Pseudomonadati > Myxococcota > Myxococcia > Deltaproteobacteria bacterium. Next base: position 21,836 of record JAFDGZ010000003.1, read on the forward strand.
GTTCAGATCCTCATCTTCAGCAGCGTGCTGTGGCAGTAGTGCGGTCTTTCTGTCGACAAAGTAGAATTAATCTCGCGGGCATTGATCTTATGTACAACAGCCAGGAGCAAGAGGCGCAGCCTTTGTTTACAGAAATCAATTACTGGTTTGGCCGCCGTGTTTTTGGATCTTCTCATGCTTATTATCAGAGGCTCAAGACTGCTGTGCAGCGGTGGCTTGCTGCCTTTGAACCGCAGTGGGCAGACAGGATCCGCCTGGACTAGAGACTGCTGCAGCTAAACAATAATGCTACTTGCTCTCAAAAGCCCATTCTGCGAAAATATAAGAGCAGCCTGCGTTAGTCTTGCTCCTTAAATATCACCGCTCATTATCCTGGAGGGTCAAATGAAGAGGTGATGGAGTCACAAGTGTAAAGAGTTGCTAGTGGCATTTTTCAGAACCGCTGATCTGGCCACCTGATTTGTTCAATTCACATTTTCGCAAACAAAGGTCTCTGGAAATATCCTGATGAGAGAGGGAGCGTCATGATTATTGCAATCAACCCGCAAAATCCTCAAAAGCGTCTAATTCGCCGGGCAGCAGAAGTTCTGCGCAATGGAGGAGTGATCGCCTATCCTACTGATACCTTTTATGGCATCGGCTGCGACATCTACAACAAGAACGCTATTGCCAAAATTTATCAACTCAAGAGAAGACCGAAACACAAACCTTTCAGCTTTATCTGCTCTGATCTCAAAAACATCAGCAAGTACGCCCAGGTAACCAATTATGCCTACAAGACTATGAGACGTTTATTGCCCGGCCCCTATACTTTTATACTGGAGGGATCGCGTCTGGTGCCAAAAATAATGCTCACCAAGAGAAAGACCGTGGGTATACGGGTTCCTGACCATCAGATTTGTCTGGCCATAGTACATGAACTCGGCAATCCTGTGGTGAGCACCAGTGCTACTGGAATCAACGGCACCATTCTGGAATCTCCTGTGGAAATCGAAGAACAATTGGGCCACGCTCTGGATCTGGTCATAGACGGCGGTCCCATAGTTTCCAGACCCTCCAGTGTTGTCTCCTTGATAGATGATGTACCGGAGGTAATCAGAGAAGGTCAAGGTGACGTGAGCAACTTTCTCTAGTGCCACCACCTTGAGATACCGTTATGATTGGCGGTTGGTCTGGAGTTGCGCTGGCCAGACAGTCCCGGGGTCGATTTTGCCAAAAGTGCTCATCATATCTCCAGGCTGATTTGCTCATTTGAACAACTACTGCAGTGCTTACAGGGAGCATTTGCCATAAGTCGCGGCTTCAAAAGTAGCTGCTGTTGACAAGTCGACAGGTTGACGGGCGGTTCTGTAGAAGAGCCAATTCTAATTGGCTAACAGGGAAGGAGTATAGGACAAGGGATAAACAAGCAGCACTCCCAGGTACTGCCTCAGTCTTTCCGACAAGGGCGTCGAGGTCTTATTGAACAAGCGGCTCAGGAGAGACAGCCGTTTTTTCTCGGGATATACCACTTTTGGCTCGCCACGAATGCCGGCCATAGCAGCAGCTGCATCGATTGCATCACGCAGGCTGCCCAGCTCGTCAACAAGGCCCAGCTCTCTAGCCTGTTCTCCAGTGAAGATGCGGCCATCAGCAAGCACACTTACCTTTTCTTCAGGCAGGTGTCTTCCCTGAGCAACATCCCGAACGAATTGCTGCTGGACGTTGTCAATTACTTTCTGGAGGTAAGCTCTCTCCCTGGGAGTCATCTTACGGGCAGGATTACCCACATCTTTGTAGGCGCCGCTCTTTACCACCTCGAGTTGAAAGCCGATTTTTTTGAAAAGTTCCTCAAAGTTGGCAAACTGCATGATGACGCCGATACTTCCAGTAATGCTGCCAGGATTGGCAAATACTTTTTGCGCTGCCGCAGAAATATAATAGCCGCCGGAGGCGGCAACCGACCCCATAGAGGCCACTACCGGCTTATCCTTGCCAATGCGGCGAATCTCCTGGTAGAGTTCTTGAGATGGGCTCACACCGCCACCAGGAGACTCCACCCGCAGTACAATAGCCTTGACAGAAGGATCCTTGGCGAATTTAACCAGATCATCGATGGTAGGCTGGGCGTCGGTGATTATTCCTTTAACCACCACCACGCCCACTTTTTCTCGGAAGAAGACGCTAGTCTTGTGGCCGTGCTTCTGAGAAAACCAGGCAATGCTTCCCAGAAGCACTGCAAACAACAGGAAAAGCCCAACTCCTGTCACCAGCAGGTAACGTCTGCGCACTCTTGGGACTCCCTGTCAGTGTAAGGCTATTCTTGGTCTTCTCCCCCGCTCAACTGACTTGCCCGACCTTCAAGCTCTTCTTTCAACAGTTGACCAAGATTTGAGGTTGCCGCCTTGGGGCTGTTCACATACTCGTAGTAACTGGTCTTCTCGTCCTGTTCTTCGAGCCGTTTGATGGAGAGACCAATCTTTCTCTCACTCTGGCCTATATTGACCACCTTGGCCGTGACTTCGTCTCCCTCTTTGTAGGTTCCTACAGGTGTCTTGATTTTTTCTCTGCTGATTTCCGATACGTGCACCAAACCTTCGATACCTTCTTCAATTTCAACGAACAGACCAAAATCAGTCACATTTGTCACGGTGCCCACAACAGTACTGCCAACGGGGTAGCGCTGCGGTATTTCTTCCCAGGGATCAGGCTCGAGCTGTTTCACCCCGAGGGAGAAACGTTCGTGGTCCTTGTCGATGTTCAACACAACAGCCTGGATCTCCTGACCTTTCTTATACAACTCCGAAGGGTGTTTGACCCTTTTGGTCCAGGAAAGATCTGAAATATGGACAAGGCCGTCGATCCCTTCGTCGATGCCAATAAAGAGACCAAAATCCGTGATGTTCTTGATCTTTCCCTGGATAGTGGTGCCTACAGGGTATTTTTCTCCGATAATATCCCAGGGGTTGGGCTCCACTTGTTTCATTCCCAGACTTATCCTGCGATTTTCTTTGCTCAAATTTAGCACCACTGCTTCAACCACATCTCCTACTGAGACAACTTTGGAAGGATGACGTATCTTGGCGGTCCAGGACATTTCCGAGACATGAATGAGACCCTCGATCCCTGGCTCTAGTTCAACAAAGGCGCCGTAGTCGGTAAGGCTCACAACCTTGCCGGTAATTCTCGACCCCACGGGATAGCGTTCATCAACAGTGTTCCATGGATCTTCGTGCAGCTGCTTCAAGCCGAGTGAAACACGCTCCCTTTCAGGATCAAAACTGAGCACCATCACTTTTATGCGATCGCCAAAGGAGCACAATTCTGACGGGTGTCCCACTCTACCCCAACTCATGTCTGTGATATGTAGCAAGCCGTCAATGCCGCCCAGGTCAACGAACACTCCATACTCGGTAATATTTTTCACCGTACCTTCGAGTATCTTTCCTTCCTCGAGATTCTTGAGAGTTTCTGCCTTGAGTATTTCTCGTTCCTTTTCGAGCAGCACCCGCCTCGACAGAACCACATTCCTTCGCTTGCGGTTGTATTTCAATATCTTGAAGCTGTAGGTTTGCCCAATCAGACTGTCGAGATTGCGCACCGGCCGCAAATCAACCTGAGAACCAGGCAGAAAGGCCTGGATGCCGATATCCACCGAAAGCCCACCCTTGACCTTAGACGAGATGGTACCCTCTATTACGCCGTCTTCATTATAAATGCGGCTTATCTCGTCCCACACCTTGATCTTGGCGGCTTTTTCCTTCGACAGAACAATGGTTCCCTCGTCATCCTCCCGGCGCTCCAGGAGCACGTCCACAGAGTCGCCAACCTTGGCTGCGAGGTTGCCTTTTTCATCCAGGAATTCGGAAACAGGGATCTGCCCCTCAGACTTGTAACCTATGTCAACCATTACATAGTCATCAGTCACTTGGATGATAGTGCCGCGGACGACCTCTCCTTCTTTGATGCTTTTCAGGCTCTCTTCATACATTTCCTGAAAAGTAGTTCTTTCAGAATCGAGTTCCTGAGCTTCATCCTCGTCTTCTACGTCGCTCATCTCAGATTCCGTTTCAGTTTCGGCCACCTCTTCGGCTGCTGTTTCTTCTTTTCCTTGTTCAGTGGCAGCGGCAGGCTGAGCAGCTTCCTCCTCTATTGCCGAGGTTTCCGTGGCTTGCTCTTCACGGTCCTCACTCACCACTTCCGAGTCTGTCTTTTTTTCCTGGAGTTGTTGTTCTTTGTGTTCTGTCTGTTCCATTAACCAATTACCCCCATTGTTTTAGTTTACTTTCTCCCCTTTCAACACCCCATATTTTACAGCTGCAAAGTTTATACTGCACATCAGCAGCTAAATATTGTAATCTGTATAACAGAAATCTGTGGTGAATACAAATAATTTCCCCTTGAATCCAATCTATTTCCATCTCCAGAGAAATGATAAAATGACTGGATAAGATTCGGCCTTCTCACAGTGCCGTAGATGATTTTCTGAATAATTCAACGCAGCTTTCTCCATCTTGACACAGTAATCAATCATGATGATGTGAAAGAGTGCGAATGCGATCCAGCATGAAGTCCACCACCTCGTCTACCTGTAGATTTGTGGAGTCCACCAATATTGCATCAGCGGCAGGTTTCAGAGGGGCTAGTTCCCGGGCAATATCATTCCTGTCCCGTTCAACGAGTTGATCGTACACTTGTTGTCTGGATACTTTCTTGCCCTTCCGGGTGAGTTCGAGATAGCGTCTGAGCGCCCTTACATCCGAACTTGCATCCAGAAAAAACTTGATGTCAGCGTCGGGAAAAACCACTGTGCCCATGTCTCTGCCCTCGAGGACCACACCACCATGTTGTCCCAGGGTTCTCTGGATCTCCGAGAGCCGTTTGCGCACCACAGCTTTTCTGGAGACTGCTGACGCCAGCTCACTGATGTGAGGCTCGCGGATTTCCTCGGTGAGATCCTCTCCATTGGCAATAACCCTTACCTGGCCGTTCTCTGAGGAGAGATGCAGTTCAAGTCTGCGGCATATCTGCTCGAGCATCTCTTCGTCAAAGTCATCTGACTTGCCGGCCCTCTGTACGAGGACTGCCACGGCGCGGTACATGGCACCCGTATCCACGTATACATATCCCAGCCTTTCTGCCAATGCCCTGCTCACAGTGCTCTTGCCTGCCCCGGCAGGCCCATCTACTGTTATGACGAGTCTTCTACCTTTCACTTTAACCCTTCCGCAAACTATTCATAACTTCTTCGATGGCTGCCACAAAACGGAGATTTTCCTCGTGCCGGCCTGGAGAGATTCGAATAAAGTTTGCCAACCCATAACTATTCATTGCTCGGACGATTACGCCTTTTTTCAACAGAGCCTGGTAGACTTCTCTGGCATCACAGTCCACCTGAATGAGAAAAAAATTGGTTTCTGTCGGAAAAGTTGGCAGCTGTAATCGCGCCATCTCTTGGTAGAGATAGCGCAACTCTTCCCGGACGACTTCTCTGGTGCGCTGTAGAAAATCCTCATCATCCAGCGCGGCCAGGGCAGCCACCTGAGCCAGGGTATTTACATTGAATGGCTGTCGAACCCTGTTGAGATAGTCGGCAATTTCCTCTATCATCACCCCATAGCCAATTCTAAGACCAGCTAGGCCGTAAGCCTTTGAAAAAGTTCGCAGAACAATTACCGGTGGTGTTGAGTCCAGATATTCCAGTCCCGAAAAAGTCTTTTCCGGGTTAGCGAACTCAAAATATGCCTCATCCACCACGATTGGCACATCCTGAGGCACCCTGTCGAGAAATTCGTCCATATCCTGCCGACTCAAGACCGTACCCGTGGGATTGTTGGGGTTGTTCAAGAATATCAACCTGGTGCGAGAAGTGATGGCCTCAGTCATGGCCTGCAGATCATGGGTAAACCCCTTGAGGGGGACCTCCACCGGTTTGCCGCCGGCAACTCGCACCATCAGGTGATAGACCAGAAAGGTGGGTGCGGCCATGAGCACCTCATCTCCTTGACGAACGAAGGTGCGGATCAGCAGGTCAATGATCTCATTAGAACCATTTCCGAGGACGATTGCAGACTCGGGGACCTGCAAATGCGTACTCAGCCGTTTGCGCAGGTAGAAACCACTGCCGTCGGGGTAGCGGTGCAGATTCTGCAGATGACTTTGAATGGCTGCAATTGCCAGGGGGGAAGGCCCCAGTGGATTTTCATTGGAAGCGAGTTTGATGGAGCCTGATATGCCATATTCACGCTCGAGTTCTTCAATGGGTTTTCCAGGAGGATATGGTTTCAGTTGAGCGATGTTTTCAGGTACATGAAGTCCCATAACATTCTTTTGCCAACCAGAGATTGCAGGCAGCCCACAAATGGGCTTCTGACAGCAAGACTAGGATGCGGATTAGTAGTCAGGCGAGCAAAGGGAGGAATGAAATAGATCATACAATCGACAAGGTTTTTGCCCGTCAGCACGCTGGGTCGACTCGTTCCATGCTGCCTTTTGATTCTGTCAATGTCGCTCGCAGATGCTAGTCTCTGGGGTGTCTGCCAATCATTCGCACTTTGACTGCTGCTGGTTGGTGTAGCCACTCTCCTTCCATTTTCCTGATATTGCAGACTTTGCAACGCCTGCAGCCACGCGCTATATATCGCACTTTTTCTGCAAAGGCAACTGTTAAGTAAAGGTGCACGCTAAGAGGCTGCAAGGTGGAGGTCCCTGGTCGAGTGGGCTGAACGGGCGGTCAAGGATGAGCGGCACGCCACGGGTTTCCGGCTGTGCTCGCTAAATATACTGATCGGCCATCTCTTTTATGAAGAGGTTCACCTGTTCCGGCTCATCGAGATTCCACTGGCGTATGGCCTGTTCGATTTTTGCCCTGAGGGTGTGGTCTTCCAGATCGTTGAGGCTGCGATAGGCGCCGCCCCATCTGCCCACCTTGAAGAGCAACCGCTCTTCCTCGGGCAATGCCAGATAACGATCGGCAACCGCCAACATTTTCTCTTTGTCTACAGGCATGGTTCCGCAGATCTCTTCCAGGAGATTCATTATGTGGTCAGAAGTGATGGTTGAGGTGATGCCGTCCAATGTCTCAATAAACAGGCGGATCTCACGAACCACTGCATCATCGTCGAGAAGCTCCAGTTCAGCGGCTTCAACCTTCTGATAGAGCGGCGTAGTCTTGGGGACCCGCAATGAGCGCAGCCGAATATAGTCGGGGTTGATCTGGTTGAGCACCTCTCCGGTGGCGACAGCATGCTCCCGCCACCAGGTCTTACCCCCCAGACCAGGCATGACATACTCGGAGAGAGTTATCCCAGCCTGCCGCACCATGCGGCCCGCCTCTATGTGCTCAGCGGCGGTACAGCCTTTTTTCATGAATCGCAGAACTGGATCATAGCCGCTTTCCAGACCTATGTGAATTCGGTCGAGGCCGGCCTCTTTGAGCATCTGTAAGTCTGCCAGCGTGCGTCTCGCCAGGGTGCTGGAGCGAGCATAGCTGGTGACTCGACGAATTCCCGGGATCTGAGTACGGAGATACCTGAGGATCTCTGCCAGCACCTGCGGCTTTAGGATCAGACTGTTGGCGTCCTGCAGAAAGACAGTGCCTTCGCCGTGGTAGAGCCAGATGGCCACCTGTCGATACAGGTAGTGGTAGTTTTTCGCCACCTGGAGCCTGGTCATCACTGCACTGCTGATTTTGCCTCCGAATCCCAGCTTCCAGGAAATCTCCTGGATCTCCTCCACCACTTGTCGCAGGGTATCGATCTCTTTCTTGATATCAGCTGTTGACCGGCGTGAGAACTGCGTTCCTTTGTATACTGGACAAAAGAGACACCTGTTCCAGGGACAATTGCGTGTAAGTCGCAAAAACAAACTCTTGCTCTCAGATGGCGGTCTTATGGGGCCCTGTTCTATCATTGCTCTCTTCCAGGCTAATATTTTACTGGCTCCTTTTCCATGAGAAGTTACCGCTTGAATGGTGGCGCATTGCCTCAACTCATCCTCGGTTTCACTTGATTATTGGCTCTACTTCTACTGGCAGGTCTCCGCCGCCCTCACCATCCGCCGAGTTGCATTTCAAGCAACTTCACTCGGGGGCTCACCGCCACAGGAGAAAAGCTCCAGCAGCGCCTGAGCCTATTTGACTCCTGCTTCATGTTGGTCTATAGAAATTACTCAATGCCATATTTTAACTGAACTAGTTAAACAAACAATTAGAATTTTACGCTGTTACCTTTTTGCATCTCAACAGGAGACCTCTGTGGACCTGAAAACACTTCTCACCACCTTTGGTCTTATCTTCCTTGCTGAACTCGGCGACAAAACCCAGTTTGCCGCACTTTGCCTTGCGGCTGACAACAAGTCCAGACTTTCTGTCTTCATCGGAGCTTCCCTGGCTCTGGTAACCAGTGCTCTGCTGGCTGTATTGCTGGGTGCCCTGGTGGCACGATGTTTCCCGCCCCATGTGGTGAAGACCGTAGCAGGGATTTTGTTTATCGCCATGGGCATATTTATGCTGGTAACTCGCTAGCGGTCAGGCCTGGGAGATCTGCTGAAGTGGAACCTCGCTCGCAGCCAGACAACCAGGTGCATGCCAAGCCGATACGCTACATAGACGAGCAGACAGCTCACGAGGAGCGCATAGAACAGCAAAATCAGCAGACCCACAAAGCCCAGGCCGCACATGGCGCCACCTTCTTTCTTGCCGCTCCAGCCAGGTAAAGAGACGGTTTAAAGTCTGCGGTGCAAAGCGCACGCTTGTATGTCAAATATCTGCCCCTGTTTATTATTGTCGATTCTGCAAGAGAAGCGTTGCCCAGCCCTGTTCAACTATGGGTTCACAAATTGTTGTCATTCTTGAAGGTATTGAGCGCAATACTTCCTCGAGTTTTGCAGTCAAGAAGCCACCCATGATTGCCCATTGATACCTATACAGCTCCGGCCTGCTGAGCAACTCCTGGAGGAAGTCAAAGTGGATGTTCACACAAAGAAGCTCTGCTTCAGGCAGGTTGTCTCTGGCATCGCCGCTGCGAACCACGATGCGGTCGGCGACCTTGTTCCTGCGGCAGTTCGCTCTAGCAGTAGAGACAGCCAGCGGATTTAAATCTATTGCTTCTACTCGAGTCGCACCCAGTTTGACCGCGCCTATTGCCAGGATGCCGGTGCCGGTGCCAAGATCCACTACTGTTGAAGGATTTTCATCCGCATACAATCTGGACAGGGCTTGCAAACACCCCCTGGTTGTGGGATGCAGTCCTGAGCCAAACATGACTCCAGGATCTATCAACAGGAGAATCTCCCCGGGAGCCAGGGAGACATTCTGCTTGCTGGTGATGATCTTGAAGCGGTCTACCTGGACCGGCTCCCTGACAGCAAGCTGCTGCCATTGTTTGTAGCGCATTTGATAGCGCCCGTTGAGGCGATATTCGGGGTGGGCCTCGAGAAAACTGCCTATTCTCTCTTCTGCCGGGGAGCCGAAAAAGAGGTAGGTGTAGTTTGCTTCCGGCCATACTCCCAAGAGATCCTCCAACTCTAGAGCGGCAGAGGGGCTTCCTCCTTGAAGTTCATAGATATAGAGATATTGCTCAGGGTGCAGGCGCGGTGTTGTCTTGTCTTGCATAGACAAAGGGTTACCTTCCAGAGTTAGAGGTGAGTGCCAGCGTCCTTATTCCCTTGAGCCCGCGAAACGGCACACCTGCCGCCACCTGAGACATCACCCCGGGCCCATCTTCCACAAGACTGCCACATACGGCCTGCAGGCCAAAGTCTAACAGCATTGAAGTCAGGGGGGTGGAAGGACCCAGCATGATCTTGAAACTCTCAGGTTTGCAGCAGGACATAATGCGGGTAAAGGTGTGGTTTATCAGGCAGCTGCCGCTCATTGCCACCACGTCCGCTCTGCCGAGCACCCGGTAGCCCTCCTCTTCAGTCAGGTCTCCAGGCAGGGGATTTTTTTCCATAACCCACATTTGCCGCACGAGTGGTCTGAAGCTGTTCACGAAGGGAAAATGCCCGACAAAAACCAGGTCTCTGCCTGCAGCCTCAGCAGCAATAATATCCTTGGCATTCACTTTTCGAGGCCCGGTGAGCGGCGCGGTGAGAAGCGAGTTGAGAGCTGCCATGCCCAGGCCAGCAAGCAACAAGTCGTTGTCCAACACCAGAGAAGCAACTTCTCGGGCACTGCGGCCAACAAAGTCTGCCAACTTCTGCTGAACTTGAGCAAGAGTCGATTTGTCAAGGCGGCAAAGGTTCGCTGCCAGTCCCACTTTCCTGGACTGGACCGCAAGGAGATGTCCGCCAAGGTGCAGGGCAGTTACCGGTTCATCGTATGCCAGCTGGTTCAAGAGTTGCTCTAACACTTCCATGAGGCAACTATATCTGGCACTAACACATCTGTCAAAAGTCAAAACTTGCCGCATGCCAGTGAGGTTTGTCAGGACACTGGAAATCTTGACATGTTAGATAGAGCTTCTGAAACGTCTGCCAGACAAGGTTCTATTTGACAAAGAGTGTCTGCTGGCATACATTGAGCGAAATTCTAGGAGGACGAATATGCCGATCTACGAATTTCGTTGCCTGCAATGTAACCACATTTTTGAGCTGCTTGCTGTCCGCCAGGACGATGCCAAAGAACTCAGATGCCCAGAGTGTAGTGGAACTGAAGTGGAGCGGGTCTTGAGCAGGGTAAGTTATCAGATGGGAATGAAAGCGACAGCAGGGGCCAGACCTAAAGTGACCAGCAAGTCCTGTTCCAGCGGCAGCTGCGCCACTATAGACATACCAGGACCAAGCCGTTAGTACAGGAGCGCTGACAATAGGGGCCACTTCTCGAGATTGATGTGGTTTTTGAGATGGGGCCCCAGGTGTAGTCAGGGCGAAATTTCTCGCAGGAATTCTTTGATAATTTTCTCGAAGTATGGGTTGCTCTCGGTGAACTGGATACCCATTCTTGCCTTGTTGCCGCCCAATTCTCGCAACCAGGCTATCTGGCCTGGAATCCGCATCATGGGCTTTCCTGGAAGGGTGAAGCCGAATATGAATTTACCGCCAATGGGGTGAGAGAGCTTGCTGAAACTCACAGTGTAGAGCTCGAGTCCTTTGCAGGTGGGAGCAAGATCAAGGAGCATACCCTTATAGCTGTCCTGACCGCTGAATGAATCATAACCTGTCTTCTTGGCGGGTAGATAGTCAACTTTGATGCGCAGGGCCTGCAAGGCCTTCCCCCGTCTCTGTTCTACTCCCCCCATGCTCGGTGCTTTCAGGCGTTTTGGCGCCAAGCGGGCCGTAAGTGCCGTGGTCTTGGTGAAGCGCAGAGCAAGGTCGCGAAGCAGCTTTTTGAAGGTGGGCGATAATTTATTGTATTCGGCCTCCAGTTTTTGTTGGTCCAGTACACCCACCTTGACCTGACCATTGGCTACTATAGAGGCGGATCGCTTCCCCTGCCTCTGAGCCAGAAAAGCTGCTTCGCCAAAAATATCCCCCTCTTCCAGAAGAGCAAGAGTCATGGGACCCTTCTCAGTGTTCTTGATAACCTTGGCCTGGCCCTCGAGCAGCACAAAGACAATATCTTGCGTCTCTTTGCCCTCTTGCAAAATATGCTCGCCATTCTGGTACTCGACTGTCCGGCTCAAATGCATGGCAGCTAAGCTCTCCCTTCTGCTCTAACCAGCGCAGTTCTAGTTCTCCCTCCAGCAGCCTGCTTTGTCGGTGGGCAAGGTCGCCTCCCTTTCTGCTGGCCTGCTCCCTTCGGGGCAGCTATCCGTCACCTTACCTAAAGAATTTTTTGATTGCAACGCTTACAGTAAACGGTAGTCAAACTGTTGACGAAGCCGCAGCTTTGACAAATTTTCCCTGAGACTTCGTCCTCCTGGGAAATCTTGGCGCCACAAGCTTCGCAGAAATCTGCATCAGGGGCAACATCAACACCGCAGTTTGTACATTTTTTCGGGCCAAGCCTGCTGCCGCACCTTTTACAAAAAAGCGCATCGCTGCTATTCAAAGTCCCGCACACCGAACACTGCATATGGTTATATCTCCGACAAGCGCATATTCACTCGAGCATCTTCAGGGTCAGGATGAAATAGACGAAGACTTTTACCGCATCTGTCTGTTAGCCCCAATTATACAGGAACTTGTTAGAGAGCGTCATCTCTTTTGTTCTACACCTGTCGCTGCGGAAATTCTTGCTCTCACAGCTTCCAGAGCCTGGCATTTTTTCCTGACAGTGACTTCTGGAGACGCCTGCAGAGGCAAGGCGCAGTAATCCAGAGGATCAGTTTCATAAACAAAGATTTCAGTCCGATCCAGGAAGCCGTCCCCGTCGCTGTCCACATTCTTCCATGAGGTGCCATAGAGCATATATTCCGCATAGTTGCTCAAGCCGTCACCATCAGCATCCCAGACCTTCATCCTTTTATTGAGATCATCAATCAATGCAGCCAGATGGGGAATATTCTTCCTCATGGCTCTCCAGTTCTCCTGGTCAACTTGAACCTGTATGGTGGCCAGCAGTCGGCTGATTTCTGCCACAGCTTCGGGGTCCAGGCTTGCCGCCCCCATCTTGCGGCACTCGCCAAACTGATAACGTGCCAGTCGGTAAGAGGCCAATGCAGCTTGCTGGCCCTGTCTGGTCTCACAGGTGGCATTACTCAAAAGGCACCACAATACCACCAGGACAGCAGCCACCAGCTGCCGACCACGAGTATTCCCGCTGCAGTACCGCCATATCGTCGTTTCCTTTTTGGGTGAGTCTATGAGAGCCCTCATTGCTGTTGAAAACCCAGTTCGAATGCCTTGAGGTTCATTTCCAGGAAAGATTTCTTGGTCTTCATTGTCAGCACTCGTTCTATTGCCTGCCTGTCAAAAGGTAGATCGCCATGCCGCAGCAAAGCCCCAAGAAGGACCATGTTGGCAGTCAACTCCGAGCCGGCATTCCTTGCAAGTTCAAGAGCATCAAGGGTGATCAGCCGTCCCACTCGGCGAGCCACCATGGACATCATCTCTTCAATATCAGGATAGTTGCTGCTGCTACTGCTTGCTATAGTGAAAGGCACCAGTGGGCTGGTGTTGGAGATTACCAGACTCTCTTCGTTACATTTGCGAACAGCTCTGAGAGTCTCCAGAGGCTCGAAACCTAACAGGACATCGGCCTCACCATCCGAGATAGTCGGGCTTTCTATCTTGCCCAGCAAAACTGCAGATTCGACCACTCCGCCGCGCTGGGCCATACCATGGATTTCACTTACTACCACGTGGACACCTACCAGGAGCGCCGCTTCGCCCAGAACGCGGGAGGCCAGCAATGTCCCCTGCCCTCCTACACCGGCGAAAAAGACGCGCCAACTTTCCCTGCCAAGTGCCTTCTGGTCTTGCTTCATCAGAAATCCTTTCCGGATGACTCATCTAGTTGGATTTTTTCCTCGGTTTCACTGCGTGGCATATTTGACTGCACACTGCGCAGCCATTGCACAATACCTCATCGATTGTAATTTTCACTCTGCCACTGGCATCGCACTCACAGGCAAATGCGGGACAGCCGAGTTCATCCAGGCAGCGTCGGCAATTGTCGCACTCTTCGGTGACCTCGAAAACAATTTGCTGCTTCTTCCCGGTAATTCGGCGTTCAAAGAGGGGACAGGGAGCCTTGGAAATCACCACTTTGACCCCCTCCTTTTTTACTATGCTGTCGAGGGCCGCAATAGTCTTTTTCAGCTGCTGAGGCCTGACTGTGATCACCTCCTCCACACCACATCCACGTACTACAGCTTCTATGCTCACTCTGGGAGCTTGCCGACCCCGCGGAGTGAGCTCTACGCCAGGGTGAGGCTGGTGCCCTGTCATAGCGGTTGTGCCATTGTCCAGAATAACTAGAGTGAAATTGTGGTTGTTCTGCACACCGTTTATCAGGCCAGTAATCCCTGAATGGAAAAAAGTGGAATCGCCAATAAATGCCACCACTGGCTGATTTTGTACCTGCGAAAATCCACCAGCGCTGGAAACACCAGAACCCATGCAGAGAAGGAAGTCAGCAGCTTGCAGGGGCGGCAGTATCCCCAGAGTATAGCAACCTATGTCTGTAGGAAAAATCGCTGATTCCCCTACTACCTGTTTGACCGCATAATAAGTGGCCCTGTGCGGACAGCCTGCACAGAGATTGGGCGGTCTGGGCGGCAACTCTGCTCCTGCAGCTGACCCGGCGTGTTCATAGTTTAGTCCAAAAAAGCGAGCGATGGCCAGTCGCACCTGGAGAGGATCAAATTCAAAGGAGCGCGGCAGCAGATCTTCACCCTTTCCTCTGATGACACAGGTCAGTCCCTTTTCCTGGGCAAGAGCTTTGACCTGTTCCTCGAGAAAAGGCTCGAGTTCTTCGACCACCAGAACGCGTTCGAGCCCCTGGAGAAAGTTGGCAAGCAAATTGGCGGGCAAAGGATGAGTCATGCCTAGCTTCAGAAGGCGAACTTCTCTGCTTATCCCCAAGTCTCTGATAGCATCACGGACATAGTTGGCACTCACACCGCTGGTGATGATACCCCAGGAGCCTTGGCCGCTGCTGACGTTGAAAGGCGAAGCATCTGCAATCTCTTGTAGCTCCTTCTGTTTTCTGAGAAGCTCCAGGTGGAGCTTCCTGCCCACCATCGGAATGACCACCAGGTTAAAGGGATCCTTGTCAAAGCGGCCTCGGTAGTGACCAGCAGAGAAAACACCCAGCTCTACAACGCTTCTGCTATGATTCACCCTGGTTGTGGTGCGCAGCAAGACAGGAATCCGCTGGTTCTCTGACAGGGAAAAGGCAGATCTGGTCATTTCCAGGGCCTCGGCTGCATTGGCCGGCTCCAGCATGGGCAATCCCGACAGCCTGGCATAGTAGCGATTATCCTGTTCGTTCTGGCTGGAGTGGAGCGATGGGTCGTCGGCACTGACCACCACCATGCCCGCCTTCACACCCACATAAGCTAGAGTCATGAGAGCATCTGCAGCCACATTGAGGCCGACATGTTTCATGCTGCAAATAGCTCGTACACCCGAGACTGCTGCTGCTGCTGCCACTTCCAGAGCAACCTTTTCATTTACTGAGTATTCAAAGTAGAGATCGGTCTCCTGAGCAATCCTATAAAAGTTGTCGCCGATTTCCGAGGAAGGCGTTCCTGGATAGGTAGTGGCAAAGCCTACTCCCGCTTCCAATGCACCGCGGACGATTGCTTCATTGCCAAGAAGAAGCGCCTTGCTGCCGGGTTCTCCTCTCAGTAGTTCATGCATAGATTCCCTCGTGATCGTTGTATGAAGATGTTTCTCTCAAAAGTACTGCCGTTGTCTCCACAACCATTCAGCAGTACCAGCCAGCGGTTATCTGGCCAGGGCTGCATTCTTTTTGCGAAACAGAGTGCACCGCCATCTCTGTATAGAATGTCAAGAGCACCATCTTTGCGGTAACAGGATGTTGGGGCCAGGTTCCCATTCGGAGAACGTGGCCGGTCTATGGCTACATTCCATGCAACCCGCAGCGCCAATCTGCCTGATAAAGCAGTCCAGTTGCACACGTATCAGGCGAGCAAACCATACTGTCACTGCACTCCGAGCTCACTCAGCAAATTGGTCTCATGGCTGATGAATGTGGCAGCAGGGTCTGCGGTCTATGACTCCAGGGCCTGTTTCCTCGTCCCTTTTGATAGTAGACGGTTCAACCAGTACTATGCGCGGTGTCACACCAATGCCACCGGCAATCTTTCCTTTCATTTTTTCTACCAGGGCGCGCTGCTCGCGCATCTTGTCGAAAAACATATCCTCAGATACCTCCACCAGAATAGTGAGCCGGTCGAGGTTGTGTTCGCGTTCCACCAGAAGCTGATAGAGCGGCCTCTTGCCCTGGATCTCTTCTAGAATATCGCCGATGCGGTCTGGAATAATATTTACCCCCTTGATGATGAGCACTTCGTCACACCTGCCCCGCACACGGCTCAAGCGCACTGTTGTTCTGCCACAGTCACAGGGTTCGGTAATAATGGAGCAGAGGTCACGGGTGCGAAAGCGGATCAGGGGAAAGGCTTCTTTGGTGAGCGTGGTAAGCACCAATTCGCCCTCTTGCCCTGCACTCAAACGCTGCCCTGTCTGGGGATCCACAATCTCGGCAATGAAATGGTCTTCATTCAGGTGCATTCCCCGCTGGCAGAGACATTCTCCTGCTACTCCCGGCCCCATGATTTCACTGAGTCCATAGTTGTCTGTGGCCTTGACAAACAGGCGCTCCTCTATCTCCATCCGCATTTCTTCAGACCACGGCTCTCCGGCCAGCAGGGCGTATCTGAGGTTGATGGTCTTGGCATCAATCCCCATTTCTTCCATACGGGAGGCGATGACCAATGCATAGGAAGGTGTTGCTACCAGAACAGTCGTCCGATAATCCTTCATAATCTGGATCTGGCGCTCGGTGCGACCAACCGAGGTGGGAAGCACCGAAGCCCCTATCAACTCAGCCCCGTTGTGAATCCCCAATCCCCCTGTAACCAGCCCATAATTGAGGGTAATTTGCACCACATCATCTGCCGTGACTCCAGCAGCAGTGAGAATCCGGGCAACCAGTTCACTCCAGTGGTGCAGATCCTGCCGGGTGTACCCCACTACCACAGGTTTGTCCGTAGCACCGGAAGAAGAATGCACCCTGACCACTTCGCGGAGGGGTACAGCAAATAGATCGTACGGATAGGCATCACTAACATCTTTGCTCCAGGTGAAGGGCAGCTCCTGCAAATCATTCAGGTCTATGAGTTCTTCCGGCTCGAAACCGATCTCTTTAAATTTCTTCCGGTAGAAGGCTACATTCTTGTAAACTCTGTTGAGAGTAGCCTGCAGCCTTTCGAGCTGCAGCTGAGCCAATTCTTCCCTTGGCATGCATTCGTATTCCCTGTCCCAGATATTCATGACACCTCACTCTACCAGAAATCCGGTGTATATTCAGCATCGGGATCCCGGCGAGGCAAGTTTGCCTCCTCCAGGACGATCTCAGTAAACCTCAAACAGGGTCTTGTTGGCAATAATTTACTCCATCCTACTCTTCCCAAACCTGTCGATATCCCTTGCCAAGATAAGCGCGTCTGACTTCATTGTGTTCCAGAAGCATCTTGCATTTGCCTTGCAGGACAATTCTACCGGTTTCCAGCACATAGCCGCGGTCTGCCACATGCAGGGCTGCCCTGGCATTCTGTTCTACGAGGAGAATGGTTGTTCCTTCCTCTCGTAACCTCAAGATAATATGAAATATTTCTTTTGTAAGCAGCGGTGAGAGCCCCATGGACGGTTCATCCAGAATGAGCAGGGTGGGTTTTGCCATCAGTGCCCGGGTAATGGCAACTATCTGCTGTTCCCCTCCGCTCAGGGTGCCTGCCATCTGCTCCCAACGCTCAGAGAGTATGGGAAACTTCTCACGTATACGTGACAGGTCAGCACCAATTTCTTCCTTGTCTCCACGGATGAAGGCACCCATCTCCAAGTTGTCGCGCACACTGAGAGTGCCAAATAGTTTACGTCCCTCTGGCACATGGGAAATTCCGCGGCGGACTATTTGTTCCGCCGACATCTTGCTGAGGTCTTCACCATTGAATTCAATAGTGCCCCTACTCGCGCGAATGAGGCCAGAAATGGTCTTCAGCAAGGTCGTCTTTCCTGCGCCGTTGGCGCCTATCAGGGTGACGATCTCTCCTGGTCGCACGTGCAGGGAGACGCCCTTCAGGGCGTGAATTTTCCCATAATAGGTATGCACACTCTTGAGCCTCAGCATGACAATCTCACAGTGCCAGTCTCACGTCTCTGAACTGCCATATAATAATGTAGAAGCCAATTATTCAACTCTAGAACTCCGAATAGTCGACTTCTTCTCCGAGGTAGGCCTCAATGACTGCAGGGTCGTTTTTTACCTGTTTGGCGCTCCCCTCTGCGATTTTGAGGCCAAAGTTTATGACGGCTATATTGTCGGAGATGTCCATGACTAGATTCATGTCATGCTCCACCAGAATTACGGTGATGCCCATGGTCCGTATACGAAGGATCAGTTCAGCAAGAGTCTCTGTTTCGCGCGTATTGAGGCCCCCAGCCGGCTCGTCCAGCAGGAGGATTTTGGGATTGGTCGCCAGGGCTCTTGCTATCTCCAGAAGTTTTTGTCCTCCCAGGGGTAAATTTGCAGCCAGTTCGTCCGGTCTGTCAGCCATGCCCACGAGGTCCAGGCAAGCCAGGGCATCCTCTCTGACCTGCTGTTCCTCTCGTCGGACCCAGGGCAGACGCAAGCCGGAACTCACTATGCCGGCTCTGCTCTGTATATGCCTTCCCACCATGACATTTTCAAGAACGGTCATCCTGCCGAAAACTTCCACATTCTGGAAAGTACGAGAAACACCGAGCCTGGCAATGTGTTGGGCAGAGCAGCCGCTGATCTGCTTCCCATCAAGAAAAATAGAGCCGCTGGTCGCTGATAGAATACCAGTGATGATGTTGAACAGGGTTGTCTTGCCTGCCCCGTTGGGTCCAATTACTGCCTTTATGGATCCCTCCGCCACTGAAAAACTCACTCCTTTGAGGGCCTTCACACCACCAAAAGATTTTTTCAGATTTTCCACTTTCAATATGGCAGGAGGCTTTCCGTTATTCATCGGAGCCATCTCTCAAACGTGTTGGCAGCGAGTAAAGGATCACCAAGTCCAGGAGCTCCCAGAATGTCTGCTGCCGCCACCCTTGCTGGAAGAATTTGACCCGGGCAGCATACTGTCCCACACATCTAGGTGCGAGCCTCTTTCTTAAGCCGCAACAGGCTGCGTACCTTGCCAAGGATTCCTACGAGTCCTTCGGGCAGAAACATTACTATGGCCAATAGAATGGCACCATAGACGAGAATATCAAAATCCTGGAACACGTGGAGCCACTCGTTGCCCAAGAAGGTCAACAACCAGGTACCGAGTAAAGCTCCCCAGATAGAATGCATGCCCCCCACTACCACCATCATCACCAGTTTGATAGAAAAGAAGAGATCAAATGAGCTGGGACTGAGAAATCCCATGTAATGAGTATAAAGACTTCCTGCAATCGAAGCATACACCGCGCTCAGAACAAAGATGGCCACCTTGTATCTCGCTGTTTCGATGCCCATGGCATCAGCCGCCACTTCACTATCGTGCAGCGAGCGCAGGGCCCGTCCTATGCGTGAGTCAATAATGTTGAGAGAGAATACCAGAATGACGAGAACAATGGACCACACGAGAATATAGTAGCGAAGCTCGCTGTCCAGGGAAAGGCCGGCAATGCTCAGGCCAGAAATGTCAGAAAAGCCAGAAGGTCCACCAGTGAGTTCCACCTCTTCATTGAGAAAAATACTGACTATCATGCCAAAACCGAGGGTGGCCATGGCCAGATAGTGTCCCTTCAACTTCAGAGAAGGCACACCCACTACATATGCCACGGTGGCAGTAATCAACACGCCAACAGCCATAGCCAGCCATGGCGACATGGACAGGCTTGAGTTCAATATGCCAGATGAATAGGCGCCAATGCCAAAAAAGGCTGCGTGTCCAAGGGAAATCTGACCGGCATATCCCATGAGTAAACTCAATCCCATGGCGATAAGGCTGTAGATACCGACAAAGATCATGATGTCCAGATAATGGCTTATTGACTCCACGTTCAAGACCACTGCAGGAAACGCGGCAAGAAACAAGATGAGTCCAAGCAGTATGTGGCGATTCTGTCGCTGCATTTGCACCAGGCTGAGTTGACTTATCAGTTCTATTCATCAAGAGGATCGTCAGTTGACTCTGTCGAACCTGTGGCCGTACAGTGATCCTCCACAATGCATGGGTGCTGTAGAAAGAGTCCGGCTAGAATTTCTTGATCTTACTTGCCTCCACGTTGCCAAAGAGGCCGCTTGGTTTCAGAAAGAGCACGAGCAAAAGCACCAGCAGTGCCACGGCATCCTTGTAGCCAGAGGAGACGAATCCAGCACAGAAAGACTCGATGACTCCAAGCAGGAGACCAGCCACCACAGCACCGTAAAAACTGCCGAGACCTCCCAGAACAGCAGCCCCGAACCCCTTCAACGCCAACAGAGCCCCTCGATCGTATTCCATGAGAGAAATGGGCGTGACCGCGGCGCCGGCCACAGCCCCTATAGCTGCACTCAAGGCGAAGGATATGAGCACCATGGTTTTAACCTTAATACCCACCAGACGAGCAGCCTCTGAGTTGTCAGCACAGGCGAGCATAGCTTTGCCATAGCGAGTTTTTTTGAAAAAAAATGTCATCAAGACCACAACCGCCAGGGTCAGGCCGAGAACCCAGAGGGTCTGGGTCTGGACGGCAGCGCCCATGAGAAAAATGGGTTTGTTGCCCGAGAAGGGGGGCAATACATAAGGATCCTTCCCCCAGACGAACATGGCAATTCCCTTGAGGAGAATTGAAACGGCTATGGTAACAATGATAAGAGTGAGCACCGTGGCATTCTTGAGAGGATTTATGGTGAGCCGCTCCATGAGCGCACCAACAAGAGTTACCATCGCTACTGCCAGCACGAAAGCGACAGGAAGAGCCAGATGCAGGGTTGTACTGCAAAATACCATGAGCAGTCCGCCAAGCATGACAAACTCGCCCTGGGCGAAGTTTATGATCTCTGTCACATTATAGATTATGTTGAAACCAAGGCCGACCAGGGCGTAGATGCTTCCAACGGTTACGCCTGTAAATAGATACTGGATAATTTGACCTGTAAGAGAAATCTTCTCCATAAGTGCTCAATGAGAGTCGAAGTAGAGTGAGTTCCAGGGGGAGCTTTGCGGCCAATCATTCCCCATGCCAATCGAACTGGCAAAATCCGCTACAACTTAAACGATCCGCAATAATGGAGCAAGCATGTTTTGCGAGTTTTTCGCTGTCAAGGAAATTTCTCTTGCACAGTCTGCACCAGAACCGCTCGAGGGATGATGTCAGTTGTTGGTCATTGCTTGACAGGGTGTGCGAGGCGATTGGCTGCACGGCAACGAGTTGGCAGGGGCAGGCTTCAGACTGCCTTGCCCTGCCCTGCAGGCTCGGTTTACAGCACAATCCTTGTGCCGCTGCTCAATTTTGCCTGGCAGGCATAACAGCCTCCTAGCCTCCCAGCCTTCTGGCTTCAGGAAACCCACAACCCGCATCACAACAAAGGCCCCTCGGAAACAGCAGTCTCCGGCGGGGCCTTGTTCGTTCTGCTCTGAGGTGATTCTGTTACGGGGCTAGAGCCCAATCTCCATTTTTCACCACGACCATAACAAAGGCGTCTTTGGTCAGGCCATTGTGATCAGTAGGTGAAAAGTTAAAGACACCGTGCTGTCCGATGAAGTTCTTGCGGTTTTCCAGATAATTCCTGATCTTGGCTCGATCAGGTCCCACTGCCTGGAGGGCTTCCACAGCCAGATGAAGGGCATCCCAGGCATGACCGCCAAAGGAAGACAACGGCTCATGATACTTTTTCTGGTATGCCTCGTTGTACGCCATGATAACCTTCTTTTGTGGATTGTCCGCAGGAACCAGGTCAGGAATGTTCACCCGGCCGAGAGGGCACAAGACTCCCTCTGCTGCTCCGCCTGCAAGTTCGATGTTCTTGCGACTGCCAAATCCGTGGCTCTGAAACAAAGGGATCGATGTCATGCCGAGATCGTACCAGTTTTTCACTACCAGCACCTGGGTCGGCCCGACAGACCAGTTCACGATAGCCTGGGCATCTGTGCCGCGTATGCGAGTGAGCTGAGCAGTAAGGTCGGTATCTTTCGGACCGTAGCGTTCATCTGTAACAATGGTAACTCCTTTTATGGGTGCCAGTCTGAGGAGTTCTTCGCGGCCACTGGCGCCAAAGCCGGTGGAAACACTCATAATGGCAATTTTCGTGATGCCTTTACTCAACATGTAGTCGTAGATCTTCTCGACAGCATGGCTGTCTGACTGGGGAACCTTGAAAATCCACTTTCTGTCGCTAACCGGTGTAACAATCTTCACGCTGGCCGCACAGGAGATCAATGGCACCTTGGCTTGATTGCACACTTTGACCACGGCAAGGGTGTTGCCGCTCAGACTGGGGCCGATAATTACCGGCACTTTGTCCCTCTTGATAAGCCTTTTTACGGCAAGCACGCACTTGGTCTCGTCACTCTCGTCGTCATAGAGTACGAGCTCCAGCTTGTGTCCATTGATGCCGCCCTTGCTGTTCAACTGTTCCACGATCATCTCGGCCGTCTTTTTTTCTGGCTCCCCGAGAAACGAGGCCCGGCCAGTCACAGAAAAAACCGCTCCAACTTTGTAAGTGCTTGCTGCGGTAGCCACAGAAGGAGACGTCCACCATGGTACCAACAAGCACAGGACCAATGCCCCTGCCACTGCCAGCCTGTAAGCAAACCTCTTCATCCTTGTACCTCCTTCGACTGTTTCACATTGTTCTGTTTGCCTGCAGAAGACCGAGAAGGTGGTGCAGTCGAGCCGATACCTTCAGTCCTCTTCCCTCCCCCAGGAGGTCAGCTGCCGCCAACCTCTTGTTGCCAAATAAGCCAGCAAATTCTCCGCCCTACATCCTTGTTCAGTCCAGACCGCCATCTGCGCGAAGCAATTATCATCCACAAAAAAAGCCGTGAGCACTCTCACCTGCCCACGGCTTCGTCTCCATATTTACAGCTGAGACTAGTGGACAGACGTCTCCCGCGCATAATAGTAGCAATAATAGCCACGGGTCGGGATCTGTCCACTATGATATATCATAAGTACATCCTAGACTTTCTATTTATTAAAATGTTAATCTACATAAATAAACTTTGCAAGTCAAGAGAAAACTGAATCCTTGCCGCCTTTATGCTATTTCAATCTTGAAAGGTATTTCATGGCGAGAAACAAGGGCAAACAACTGGCGAAAATACTCCAATATATCCTGCTTTATCGTCCTGATGAATTTGGCCTCTTTTTCAATGAAGACGGCACCCTTCCCATAAAGGAACTTCTCTGGGCCTTGCACGAAGAGAAAGGCTGGACATACGTGCGGCCGAGTCATCTCACTGAGCTCCTGTACTCCGGCATGGATCCTGGCTTCATTATTGAAGACAAACAGATCAAGATAGTAAGGAAACCAAAATGGAGCCTCAGCCCCGCTCCACCACCTACCCTGCTCTTCCACGCTGCCAGACAGAGAGCTTACCCCGTCATCCGCAAGCACGGCCTCCGGCCCACGAACAGATCTTATGTGCCTCTGGCGAGCTGCGAAGAGCTGGCAGTACGAATTGGCAGTCGGCGTGATGCCGAGCCAGTGCTGCTCACCATACATGCCGGCCGGGCCTCTAAAAACGGCATCCCTTTTTACAGCAGCCACGGCCTGCTCTACCTGGCAGAACAAGTTCCTGTGGAATACATCTCTGGGCCTCCTCTGCGGGAGCACCCACCGGCACCGAGCCGGCAGAAAACAGGCAAACCATCTCTGTCGTCAGTTCCCCCAACACCAGGATCATTTGTTCTCGACCCTGCTAGAGATCTTGATCCCCAACGAAGACAGCGTCAAGAAAAGAAGGAGAGACAAAAGCGAGACATTCGGCGACAGCGCCGCAAAAAAAGAAGGCAAAAATCCTGGTGACAGAGAAACTAGGAGAGGACGGCATTGAAAGGGTGTGCGGCGGCGAGAAAGCTGCATTCCTGCAATGTGTGAGAAGCAAGTGGCGGGGTCAAACCCCGCCACCAAACTCCCTCTGACCCTTCCAGCCCTACCCACAGGTTTCGCCTTCGTTGCATCGAAGCTACTTGCGGAGGCAAGCGGCATTCAACTTTCGCGACCCGTTCAGGGTCGCGGCCGGATAGCCTGAAGGAGTTACTTTCAGTTTATAGTTTCATTCTTTTTGAGGTCAAGTTTTTTCATACTGCCGCCCCAGTTTTTCCTCTGCCTCATGAATTGCAGTAATTGTCTTTCTAGCGCTTGCCCCTGGACAGTCGCCGACTTAAAATGACAGTGGATGTTGAAACAGCTCTACCCCTAACCAAGGAGTTTTTTCTATGTGCAGCAATTACCGACTACAGTGTTCATGTGGGGCAAACCAGGCAAACCTCATGTTCAGAAATCAAATCCTGCCGGTTGAAGTTGTCTCCGAGCTTTTTTGTCCGCTCTGTTCTCTGCCTGTTGACTTCGATTCCGAGCGTATGATCGCCGACAATGGCTGGCTGTTGGAATTCGACATGGATCTTGCCAGGGCTTGCTTGCGAGGAGCGGGGATTGAAAAACGTGACATCAACCCCGCCTTCTTGTTCGACGAGGGCTATGCAAGCTGGAATGGCCTTACCCCCAATGATCTCGAGCAGAGAATACTCGAGCGCCAGGATATTCTTCCCCTGGCAAAGGAAAATATGCGCTTATACCTCGAGGAAATACGGCGCTGGGGTTGCGCCCGCGTGCAAAAACTGCGAGATGCTGGCTGGCGCAAGGCCCAGGCTTGTTAACTCTTGCCAGCCATCCATCTCCGTACAAATTCCACAAGCATTTGGCTGAGAACCATGGCATCACCCGCTGGCACAGATCGTTCCTGTTTATTGCCGGTTGTTGTCTGACGAAGCATCAGAGGCAACTCCAATTGTATTCCCTTGCTTGGCGCCAGATTGACAATGTTGTTGGGATCGCGCCCCCGCAGCGAAGATGGAATTTGTTGCCAATCACTGATCCATTCATACTCGGGCAGGCCGTGGCGAAGCAGATCAGCAAGGCTTTCCAGCAGAGATTTATTCAAACCTCCCACATATACCTGCCTCTGAGAACGCCCATGCCCATGGATCGACAGGACCAGGCTCACATGGTTGATAAATTTTTCGAGAAGCGGATGTCTATCAGGCTCTAGCTGGTGGCTCGGACAGTGCAGGGCCCGATTGCCGGAAGGCAGCCTTCCGGAAAAAACGTAAAGGCTGGCGCCGCTTTCACTGGCCACGAATCTGGCGATGGCCTCTGTTCCTGGTTCTATGCCGCCGCCATGGGGAGCCAGCACGCCCAGCGGACCCCGCAGTTGGAGCGATTCCACCACTGCCATTCTTTGCTGCTCCGATCCAGTCACGCCCCCTGCCCTGCATCTCTATCATTGAGAAACTGAGAAAGACAAATATATCAATATGATACAGCAAAAGAGCGCTGTCGATGGACTTTCCCTTGCTTTCAGAGGATAATAAGCTTGCAATTGTGCAAGCGACTCCAGGCAGGAGGTTTGTCTCACCACTGCCCGGGAGCGGAGACGCTTCAATCTCTTAAAACATTATATATCTTTCTTGTAAACAGGAAATGTCCAGAAAAAGCAGGCGATATCGTCCGGGGCAACAAAGATCAGGGCAGCCGCGCCGTGCCTCGAAACGAGGGCCGCGAGCTGAGAGCAGGCCTTTCGAAGCGCGTGCCTCTCGGCAATTGGAGCCCTTGCTGCAGCAGATCGGCATACCGAAGCCGCAGCCGTTCGTGCCTGATCCTTTTCAGCGACAAAGTGTTGCTGCCCTTGAAAAAAGTGACGTTCTGGTCACTGCACCCACAGGCGCAGGCAAGACCTGGATAGCTGTGGAGGCAATCGGCAAGCTGCTCAAGAGAGGAGAGCGCAGCTGGTATGCCTCGCCATTGAAGGCCCTATCTAACGCCAAATATACTGAGTTTTCTAAAATTTTCGGCAGAGAAAATGTGGGAATTCTTACAGGCGACCGCAAAGAAAACCCTGAGGCGCCGGTCATAGTCGGCACAACTGAAATCTTGCGCAACCAGCTCTACGACTCCATGTATACGGGAACAGATCTACCGGTTCACCTGGTAGTGCTGGATGAAGCACATTATCTTGGCGATGCAGACCGCGGGGTGGTCTGGGAAGAAGTGATGATCTACCTGCCGCAGCGGGTTCGCCTGCTCCTTCTTTCGGCCACGGTATCAAATGCTCGTCAAATCGCTGCCTGGCTGGAATGGCTGCGCAGGGTGCCCTGTCGGGTCATATCAGTATCAAAGCGGCCGGTGCCGCTCCATCCGCTCTTCATGTTGCCTGATGGAGAGGTGACACCCTTGTTGAAAAAGAGATCCATTGCCGGCAAAGTTCGGCATTTTCTGGAGGTCAGTCCCAGGCAGGGATTAATGCCAAGAGCAGGCGTACCAGATTTTAGCCGCATCATAGGAGCGCTGCGAAAACTGAACCTGCTGCCGGCCATTTTCTTTCTCAAGTCCCGGCAGGACTGCAACCAGGCTCTCATGACCTCTTTGCCACGGGAAGGTTGCAGGGAAAAAGACAGGGATCGCCAACGGTTTCGTCGCCGACTGAGACAGCTGCAGGAGAAGCACCCCTATCTCAAGAACCACCGGCAAATCAAGCCTCTATTGCTGGGCAGGGTGGCAGCCCACCACGGCGGCCAGTTGCCGGTCTGGAAGGCCCTGGTAGAGACACTCATGATCGAGGGCGAACTGGAAGCCATTTTTTCTACCTCCACTGTGGCTGCCGGGGTAAATTTTCCAGCTCGCACTGTAGTGCTGCCGCAGAGTGACCGTTTCAACGGCCGGGAGTTCGTTCCCCTGAGCGCCACTGATCTTCAGCAAATGAACGGCAGGGCCGGCAGGCGAGGCATGGATAAGGTCGGCTTTGTTTTGCTGCTTCCTGGACCATACCAGGATCCTCTGCTCATTAGCAGCCTCTTCAACGCCTCCCCTGAACCCATTAGCAGCCAGATTCAGATCACCTTTACAATGGTCCTTAATTTGCTGCTCTCCCACAGCCCAGACGAAGTGAGAGAATTGCTCTCCAGATCCTTTGCCACCTACCAGAATTTGGACCTGCACCGCCAAGAACTCCACAAAATAGAAGCTCTCCAAAAAGAACTGTCAGCAGATCTCCAGGATTGTAACTGCGCCAGCGTCGAAGAAATCCTGCACACCCTTGCCGAGAAACGACAATTGCAGGGGGGGCTGGCAAAAGCCCAGCACCTTCAACGGCAAAGCCGTCAGCGCATCAGCAAAGAGCTTCTTCTCACGCCCGGAAGGGTTTTTCGCAGCAAGAAGGGCTACTTTTTTGTGGTGGTGCAGGTTGAAAATCGAAGAGGAGTGGCAGGAGTAAAGGCACTAAGACTCAATTCTCTCCCGTCCACATCAGGCGGGGCGAAGCTGAAATACCGCTGGTTCCGGTTAGAACGGGTGAGCAAGCTCCTTGATATCTGTTTCGATCTACCGGTTGACCTGGAATCCTGGCTTCGAACTCTTGACCACACTTTGCTGGCTGAGACACCCGTGATCCAGTTAAATGGATATTGCCCTGCTTCTGGCGACAGCGAACTGGAGTCCCTGGGCAATCGAGTAGCCAGGCTGGAGGAAGCACTCAACAGTTTTCCTTGCTCTAACTGCCGCAGTTATAGAAGATGTAATCCAGCAAACAGGAGTCCATTCAAAGACAAAATCAATCGGTTGTTGGAGTTGCAGTATCAATTGGAAACAGTGACAAACCGCCTCTGGCATGAATTCAGTCACCATTTTCAATTTCTGCAGAAAGAAGGCTATGTCGATGCAACCGGGCAATTGACTGCTGAAGGGCAGTGGGCTGCCAAATTACGGCTGGATCAACCTCTGCTGATAGCTGAGGCAATTCGTACAGAGGTGCTGCCTTTCCATGACTCTGCTCTGCTTGCCGGACTCATTGCCCCTTTTGTAAGTGACAAGAATCAACTGAACCAGACAATCACAAAACAGGATTTACGCTTCAAAAAACTGGGCACCGCTTTTGCCCGATTGGCTAGAGCTTTACGCCCACTCAGGGGTCGTTTGCGAGCAGAAGGTTTTCCCGTTGGGGAAATTTCTTTTATGCCGGCCGCCGCCCTCTACATCTGGACTTCTGGTGCAGAATGGCAAGAAGTTCTCGGACTTTCCGGGCTAGACGAGGGAGATCTTGCCATGCTCATCTACCGCACTGCCGACAACCTCCGGCAGCTGGAGGGTCTCGAGCAGACACATACCGAGCTAGCCCACACAGCCACTCAGGCAATTCAGGCCCTGCTGCGTGAACCTGTCCTGGTGCCGCAATAAAGCTAATCTGCTTCTTGCTCTTTGCTTTTTACAATCACTTCCTGCACATCCAGAGTCAGCGGACTTTTGACATAGTTGGTCACAGCCTGAATAACGAGTTCCTGCAAGGTTATACCTTCCAGCGCTGCCCGAGATTCAGCTTCCTGAGATAATTCATCCGGGAAGTTTTCCACCTTGAGTGTTCCCATAATCTCTCCTCTCAGAACATCAACGAAAGTTTGATAACTACCAGCGGAATATGTATAATGCAAGCAGAACATTTCGAGTATCAATAAGGCGTCTCTTTTTCAAAACGATTATGTCTGTGGCATTTTATTTGCATTCCCTCTAGGCAACCTTGAAATATTTCGATCAACCACACTGGTGTACTGCTTTATGACGGCTACTACCCTCTATTTGTTCAACCCGAGCACGGCTGTTGGCGGAGTAATGTTGGCAATTTGTTTCGTTATTTTCTTCATGGTTGCCGGTGCGCCTGCTTTGCTGTTCGCAGCAGAATTATATCAAAAAGCTGCAGATGGCTCCAGCCGCCGCTTGTGGATCAGAGACAGCCGAACTTGCGGCGCCAAACAGCAGTTCTCTCTTGCTTTCAATCTGCTCTCGCCACAAAATTATCTACCCCATTTGCGAAAAGACAGACAGAGCAACCCTGGGGAAAAGGAGCGTGGCAATGCTGCTGCTCCGAACTGCCCTGATCGTCACAGGCTCCAGGAAATACATGGCCTGCTGAAATCTCTCAACAGCAGCCTGTGGCAAGAACTTCGCAATGGAGAGCTCTCCCTGTGTCAGCCTCTTCTCCATACAATGACAATCACAGACGATGATAAACAGCTGGATTGGCGACAGATAAACAAGAGATTGGTTTCAGCCCTGCATCGTTTCGACACTGCAACCACTGATAGAGACAAGCAGGATAGTTTGAACGAGGCAGTTCACTGGCTGCACCAGAAAATCTTTCTCGTCAGGCGGGTCGCCCTTCTCAAAGGAGAACTCTCTTCTGGAGAAGAAAAGAAGCTGACAAGAGTCCAGGTGGAGCTTGAGGGGCTGCAGCAAATGCTGGGGTAGCCCACCGCCTCAGCAAAACCAATCCAGAGATGTCTGGCCAGTAGCGGCAACAGGTCGCTCATATAATTTCAGCAGGCAGTAAGCGCAACATGACTCGAGCCCCTGATAGGGTTTCTGCAACAGGGCTGGTCGCGGTTAGAGAACCGCTCCTGCCGTGTCCTGACTAATAACCGATAACTGACAACCACCACCAGCCAGGCCGCAACTCAATATCCTGAAAACTCCAATCTGTGATACACTTGCTTCGTTGACTGAAAACGAGCAATACTGTGAGCTATTTTATTTTCACTGGAGTTGCTTCGATGGAATACTACGCGGACATTCTGATTGTGGGTGGAGGTATTATCGGTCTCTGTATCGCCCGTGAACTGCTTGCCCAGGGATACGAGAACATCTACCTCATAGACAAGGAGGTTGCACTCGGCAAGCATGCCTCAGGTAGAAACAGCGGGGTACTTCATGCTGGCATCTATTACCCGCCGGGCAGCCTGAAGGCACAGTCGTGCCTGCGAGGCAATTTTTTGATGCGGGCCTATTGCCAGGAAAGGGAATTGCCTCTGCATGAAACCGGCAAGGTCATCGTAACCACCAGGGAGGAGGATATTCC
Organism: Deltaproteobacteria bacterium; assembly: GCA_019309045.1. Taxonomy (NCBI): domain Bacteria; kingdom Pseudomonadati; phylum Myxococcota; class Myxococcia; species Deltaproteobacteria bacterium. The sequence continues at coordinate 51,517 of JAFDGZ010000003.1, forward strand.
ACTCCTTCATGAACTTCACAGGCGAGCCACTGCCAACGGCGCTAAAGTTGATCTCATTGACGAGTGTGAACTCCACGAAATAGAGCCTTTTGCCCGTACTCACCAGCTTGCCCTCTTTTCGCATTACACCGCAGTGGTCGATCCAAAAAGAGTACTGCTTTCACTGCGAGACGATCTGCTGTCATCTGGACGGCTCAGGTTGTTGCTAGGCTGTGCTTTCCAGAATATGCCAGCTGCCAATGTTGCTGGAACCACGGCAGGTCCTATTCGCTTCAAGGTGTTGATCAATGCTGCCGGCGCTCACTGCGACCGAATAGCCAGAAAGTTTGGCCTTGCCGCCAATTTCAGGCTGGTGCCATTCAAGGGGACTTACAGAAAGCTCAGACAGAAAAAGAATCATCTGGTTAGGGGTAATATTTATCCTGTGCCGGACATCCGCAATCCATTCCTTGGAGTTCACCTCAGCAGGAACGTCCATGGAGAAGTCTATCTGGGACCGACTGCCATGCCAGCCTTGGGCCGAGAGAATTATGGTCTTGTCAGCGGCATCGACCTGGAAGCGCCTCTGATCTGCTTGCGGGATGCAGTGCTCTTTCTTGCCAACCCGTATTTCAGGCAGGTGGCCTTGACTGAACCGAAAAAGTATTGCCCCCGATCCTTCTACGATGATGTGCGTAAACTGGTCAGGCAGTTGACTCCTGAAGACATTGTTCCCTCAGATAAAGCCGGCATTCGGGCTCAACTGGTAAATTGGACAACGAAGGAGCTCATTATGGATTTTCTAGTGCTCCGCGAGGAAAGAAGTGTCCACATCCTTAATCCCATCTCGCCAGGCTTTACCAGCGCTATGGATCTGGCCCGCACTGTGGTCGCTCAATATCTGCCTTCCTGAAATACAAAGCGAACAGTGTATCAATGCGGTCAGAGGAACAGCCTACCGGGAAGAACATTTTGACAATCTCAACCGACCCGGAAGATCTTGAACACCACTGTTCCACCATTGGTATAGTCGCAGGGATCTAGACATTGGACATAGGCTTCTTCTGAGTGTTTCCTGGCAATTCCCAGCTGCCTCGCCGATATTCCTCTTGCCAGGGCTACATAGTAAGGCATGATTGAGGCAAGAGAATGCAGGCACACTCTGCCCGAACGGCTTGGATCAAGTATGTAACCATCCTCGAGTACGATCTTGCTATCTGGTTTGTAGACCGGGCATGTTCCCCTGATTTCCACCACTTGAATTACAAGTCGCATGATGAGAGTCCCTCAGCCCTGTTCGTGGCCAAGATATCCTCCTTGCAAAAGGTATGACAATGGTCAGAATCCTTGCTTGCCAGAGATGCTATACTACTCGCTGGATGACTCCTCCAGAGCATCCGCCAGTTCAGATATGCCTTCAAAGTCAAATTCCTCCGCCATCTTACTGATCCTGCCGCTGATAGGCGCCAGGGACTCAGAGCGAGATTCCAGGTATTCGGCAACGGCGGTCAGCTCCATGACATCACCCATTTCGGCAGCCTGACGCAGTCGGCTGCAGATCTCGCCAGCCAGCTCAGCGGAAAGCATAATGGCAATTTCTTGTGCTGACTCGGCGTCAGGCTCTTTCGCGGCTGGCGTCAGAGTTTGCACTGACCGCAAGGTTTTTTCGAGCGCCTGTTCCAGTGCAGCGGTCTTTTGCTCGATTTCAGCAGAGTCTGCCGTCTCCTCCTTGCCCCCCTTCTTGATGAGCTTTTCCATTTCCACTGCTGCTGCATGGAGCTCAACAGCAGAGAGGTTCCCTGCCACCCCTTTAAGACTATGGACGAGATGGTGAGCCCTGTCCAGATCGTTGGCAGCCAGCGCCTCTGATATCTCTGTGGCAGCCTCGGCGTAACTATTGCTGAAATCTAACAGCAGCTTTCTATACAGACGCATATTCCCTTGCAAACGCGCCAATCCTGCGCCGATATCGAACCCGGGCAAAGAATCCGGCAAGAACTCCTCTCCATCAGCTGCAGGTTCAGCAGCACCAGCTTCATGTGGTGCGCTGTCCGAAACCGACTTCAACTGGTCAGCATCCTCCACAGGAGCCGCGATTTCTTGCCGCTTGATCCACCTGACCAAGGCTGCGAAAAGTTGCTCGGGATCAATTGGCTTGGTCACGTGATCATTCATACCGGCTTCCAGACACTTTTCTCTGTCGCCTTTCATAGCATGCGCGGTCATGGCAATGATGGGAATATCTCGGATTTCTGCTCTCGAGCTTCGAATCTTCCGGGTAGCCTCGAAACCATCCATCACTGGCATTTGCAGATCCATGAGTATGACGTCATATTCCTTTTCCTGGACAGCATTCACCGCCTCCTGGCCGTTGTCGGCCACGGTAACTTTCAGGCCCGCCCCCTCGAGTATCTCCTGTGCAATCTGTTGATTTATTGCATTGTCATCCACCAACAATACTTGCGCCCCACGAATATTTTCCAGTGCTTCGACTTCCTCCCTTCTCCTGTGATGAGCTGTAACGGTTCTCATACTCTCTGCACCCATGCTCTCCATAATTGTATCGAGAAGCACTGATGGACTTACTGGTTTAAGAAGAAAACCATCCAGACCCGCCCTTTCAGCTTCCTGGATGACCTCTTCTCGACCGTAGGCAGTCACCAGAATAATCGGGGGAATTTTTTGCAGTCTGGGATTTCTCTTAATTCTTCTTGCCGTCTCGATGCCATCCATTCCCGGCATCTTCCAGTCCATTATGACCAGTTCAAATGGTTGACTTGTGGCTCTCTTGTCAATCTCTGCCAGTCCTTCTTCTCCTGAGACTGCCAGCGTAACCTGAAAGGAGAAGGACTGCAGCATTTCCCTGAAAATCCTCCTGGAGGTAGGATTGTCATCGATCACCAACACCCTGGTGCCCCTGAGGCCAGTGGGAGGCACAAATCGCTTTTTCTCTACTTCTTGGCCCAGGCCAAAGGTGGCAGTAAAGTGAAAAGTGCTGCCCTGGCCTGGTTCACTCTCCACCCAGATTTCACCCCCCATCATCTCCACTAGCCTCTGGCTTATGGTGAGACCCAGACCAGTGCCACCGTACTTTCTGGTGGTGGAAGTGTCAGCCTGGCTAAAGGGTTGAAAAAGGCGATCAATTTGTTCCTGATTGAGGCCGACCCCGGTATCGCGCACCGAAAACTTCAAGGTTACCTTATCTTTCTCTAAGTTCACCACCTCCGTAGAAACCACTATCTCCCCTGAGTCGGTGAATTTTACCGCGTTGTTGCTGAGGTTGAGCAGCACCTGTCCCAGTCTCATGGGATCGCCTACCAGAAACTTTGGAACCTCCGACGCAGTGGAAAAGAGGACCTCCAGGTCTTCTTTCTCCTGCGCCTTTACCGTGATGAGATTGGCCAGATTGTCCAATACACTGTCCAGGTTGAAGTCCACCTCTTCCATGTCCAGCTTGCCGGCCTCAATCTTGGAGAAGTCCAGGATATCGTTGATGATGCCCAGCAACGACTTGGCTGATGATTCAATCTTGGTGAGGTAATCCCGCTGTTTAGGGGTAAGATCGGTCTTCAGCGCCAGATGAGCCATGCCAATCACTGCGTTCATAGGAGTGCGGATCTCATGGCTCATGTTGGCCAGAAATTCGCTCTTGCTCTTATTGGCATTGTCCGCCGCGATTCTGGCCTGGATCAATTCCTCCTCCATCTTTTTGCGATCAGAAATATCGCTTTTTACGGCCACAAAATGGGTAATTTCTCCTTCCTCATCGAATACTGGTGCAATAGATGAACTCTCCCAGTAAATTTCACCATTCTTTTTCCTGTTTTGAAACTCCCCTCGCCAGATTTTTCCTGAAAGAATCGTCCGCCAGAGTTCCTGGTAAAACTGCCTGTCGTGTTTGCCCGACTTGAGGATCCGTGGATTCTGTCCCAATGCCTCCTCTGAGGTATAACCAGTAACTTCAGTAAACTTGGCATTGACATATTCGATCACACCATGTTTGTTCGTGATGACCACGGATGCTGGACTGTTCTCTGTGGCACGGGAAAGCTTGCGCAGTTGATCCTGCGCATGCTTCCGATCTTCAATATCAACTATGGCGCCGGCCATGCGCAGTGGCTTGCCGTCCTCATCCCAGAGGGCCTGGCCTGTGGCTCTGAACCAGCGATATTCTCCAGACTTGCACCGCAAGCGAAACTCGGCAAAATAAGGAGTTCTTTTTTCGAGATGCTCCTGCAAAGCTGCCAGCGCCGCCTGGCGATCATCAGGATGCAGGCTTTCCTCCCAGGCAGAGAAGGTGTCGCCGAATTCACCCATCTCATACCCCAGGAGTTCGTGGAAACGTTCGGAGTACCAGGCCTTGCCAGTTTCTAGCCGCAGATCCCAGATGCCAGCGCCAGCCCCTTTCACTGCCAGGGCAAAGCGCTCTTCACTTTCAGAAAGCTCAGCAGTTCGCTGTTCTACTATGTGCTCCAATTCCTCATGAGATTTCCGCAAATCACGAGCTGCCTTTTTTTCAACCAGAACTGCCAGGAAAAGCGAAAAGAGAGCGAGAAAGACGGTAATTGCCAGCACAGTGACGATCACCCGCCGCATGGTGTAATAGGTACTCAGGGCTTCAGACTTGTCGATCTTCGTAGCCAGGCCGATCCCCAGATGATCATCCCATGTCCAGGCGCCAAATACCGGCACGCCCCTGTAGTCCCGGTATCCTTCTATGTTGACACCTTTTTTGCCTTTGGTGGCCTGGGCAGCCATAAATGTCAGGGGCTGCTGATAGCGCGGCACCGAAGGAGTGTAGCCTTTGAGCAGGTTGCCTCCAGGGTCACGCAAGCTGACGGACAGTATGGCCATCTGGTCCTCCCTGAGCAGTCCAATTCTCCGCAATTGTGCTTCAAAACGACTCTCAGAGAGCAGCTTTCCATATCTATCAAAGGCATATGTTTCGCCGGTTTTGCCAAGCTCCCACATTTGTAGCAATCTGGTAAAATCTTTAAAGGGGTCCACTCTTCTGGCAACCACGGCAATTACTTCACCTCGAGCATTTCTTATTGGTGCAGCAAAAAACATAGCTTGCACACTTACCCAGGTATCATCAGCCGCTGACTCAGACAGCAGATCCGCCCACACGGGAGGCACCATTACCGTTTCACCCTGAAAAGCTCGGTGCAAAAGGTCCAATGCTTGAAAGGCGAGCAAATTCTTGTCACCTATATTTGCATCGTACATTGACGCTATGTTAACGAAATCAGGAGAAATAACACAAAATCCTGCTTGACCGAATCGATTTCTATGTCTCCTGAAAAAGGCTCGCATTTCAGTCAATTCTTTGCTTTCGAGCAAATTTTTCTTGCTTCGGGGCACCATGAGTTGTAATTGCACGAGGGTGATCAGCCGGGGATCTTTTGTGAGCTGCTGCACCTGCTCTTTCTGAATTTCTGCCCAGAGATTTAGCGACTCCTGAGTCGACTCGACAATTACTGGTAAAGATTCTGCTATGTTCGTCCTGACTCTTTGCTCAACCCGCTGAAGTGCCACCCAGGCAACAGTGATCACCAGGACGATGAAACAAATTGCGAATATCACCACAAGGGTCAGCGCATCACTCGAGCCGCACTGAGACATGAGGCTTCTCCTGGGTCCTGCTTTCAAGAGCCAGTAACCCAGCAGGATGACGCCGAAGGCAACCACGAAGGGAAGACCTGCGAGCAAAACAGCCCCTCTTTCATCTGGAATATTGGCCCAGCTAAACAGCAGGGTAAGGAGCAGAATAATTGTACAGATGACTCCTATGGACAGGGCACGCATCTTGTTCTCCCAAAATGTGTACATCGATACATTTCTTACAACCGCAAAAGAATACCTGCAATGTAAAGATTTATAAAGAGGAAATAAGTGCAGCCCGGCTGGTCCTGTCAGATAAGCGTCCTATTTCAACGTCTTCGCTTTTACTTCGGCGGCTGGGAAGAATTGCTTGACATCTTGATGCAGAACATCTACATTTAAATGCATGAAACGGACAACTTTGACGATTGATGAAGACCTGTTGAAACAGCTCAAGCAGAATGCAGCGAGTGAGGGTAAAACTTTGGCTGCCCTGGTGAACGATCTCCTGCGACACTCCCTTGCCAGCCGGTCACAGCAACGAGATTACAAGCTGGATCTGGAGGGCTGGGATGCTGAGCTCCAGCCTGGCGTTGACATTCTGGATCGTGACAAGCTCTTCGACCTCATGAATGGCCGGTGACCCGTGGTGGCAATCGATACCAATATTCTGGTGTATGCAGAGATCCGGTCCAGCGCACATCATCAGACTGCCAGGCAGATTCTCAAGGAATTGGCAGAGGCCAGCCATCCTTGGGCCATTCCCTGGCCATGCGTGTATGAGTTCCTTCGAGTGGTAACTCATCCGCGAGTCTATCACCCAGTCATTCCTCTAGACTTAGTACTGAGGGATCTGGGCAGAATACTGAATTCCCCCACCTTGGTATTGCTTCATGAAACCCCGAATCATCAAAACATTATGTTGGCAGTTATAAAAGAGGCGGGCGTAACCGGCAACCTCATTCATGATGCCCATATAGCCGCCCTCTGCCTGGAACATGGAATCAGCGAACTCATCAGCGGAGACCGTGATTTCAGTCGTTTCTCTTCACTGAAAGTTAGGAACCCTTTTCATTAATTTTCTCTGATTTTTTCGCTTCTTTTGCTTCCTTCCCTAAGATTGAATAAAATAAAGCCCTCTTGCTGCTGAGGGCTTCATTGGCCTTGGCTCGGGGGCGTGGATTCGAACCACGGTTAGAGGTTCCAAAGACCCCTGTCCTACCCCTAGACGACCCCCGAACAGAACTCACATATTGTACTCGCTTTTCGGCTCAAGACAAGCTGAAATATATCAAAAAAGTTTGCCTGCAGAGTGTTCACAGAAGACCAGATCATGCCAATAGGTTACTTATTCCCTTTGCGGCTGAAAAATCGAAAGAGAAACTCTTCATCTTTGGGTGAAAGGCCAAACTTTTGCGCGGCCTTTTCAATCATGCTGGTCAGTGAACCGCATTTTTCAGGCTCATACTGCCGTTTATCAGAAATCCACTGCACCGCCTTGCGGACGTTTGCCCCTTGAGGTGTAATATCCTCCATAAAATTCCTTTCCTGTCGCAGGTTTCTCGCTCATTCGAGTATCGGCCTGCCTCTACTCTTTACTGTTGGCGTCCACCTCATCAGCGAAACCACGAAGGTAATCCTCCCATTCTACAGGAAGCAGGTACTTCTTTTTGGTGTTGCATTCTTTACAGACCGCGGCCACATTACCCTTGGTTGTCTTGCCGCCGCGAATAATTGGCACTATATGATCCATGGTTAAATCTCCGGGGTCGAAACGTCGGCCACAGTAGTGGCAAATGCCTCTGGCAAGGCGCTGCCGCCACCAACGGCTCTTGCGCAACTCTCTCGCCTTGGCGCGCTCTTTTCTTATTTCCTGCTCAGTTACTGTAATGATAAATGACATACGGCTCACACCTTTGGCTCAACCAGGGTAAATCCTTCAGGAGTAACAGTGCCCAGGCGGAAGGGCGGTCCCACTCCGTGCCCAGCATCTGCCATTTGAGCCAGAAACTGCTGGGCAAAATCAAGCAGCTCCGCTAGAGGCCGCTTCTCTTCACACAATTTCAGCAGCCGCATCTCCCCTGAGAGAGTTCGCGGAATGGCCACACACATCCCGAACCTAATCTGCTGCAGAGGCAGACTAGATGCCTCGGAGCCCCACAGGACCAGTTGATATGGCTGGCTGCCCTTCTTGAAAGAATAGCCGCCTACCAGAAAAAAAATTCTCTGCAATTCTTCGTTTTTTCTGGTCAATCCGGGGTTGTCAAGCAGGTACTCCCTGTATTGCAGGTTCAAGTATGGCCCAGCAACTGAAGTGATGCTTTCGATGTCCACCAGTCCTCGGCGGCCCACATAGCGCTGCAATGATCGGCTCAGCTCCACGCTGATGCCCATGCCGCCACTGACGACGAAGGCATGACTGCCGAGAGAAAACAATTTATCCACCGGGAAATGCACAACCTCTTCGTTTGTATCCACGGCAGTGGCCATGCTGTCAGTGGCTACCATGATCCCCTCCGGGGTGATGCCGCTCAATATCTGGGTCATAGTCCTCCAATCTAGTTCAGCTCATTCATTTGTCTGTGATCACCCGAAAGGCACTCTCCTTCCTGCAACTGCCACACGGACACGCTGTCGTCGAGATTCCTTATGAGTGCAACCGTTTCCGGGTGACAGGTAAAAAAGAGTATCTGGTTCTCGGAGGCCAACTCGAACATGGCCCTGGCAGCGGCAGCAGCCCTTTCGGGATCGAAGTTTACCAGGATATCGTCCATGACGACAGGTAGAGGGCGAGCCCGCCTCCCAAATTCTTTAATGTAGCCAAAACGTAGAGAGAGGTAAAGCTGTTCTGCAGTGCCGCGACTCAAAGTGAGCAAATCGTTTTGCTTGCCACCGGCTTGCATCACCCTGATTCGTTCTTCCCCGGAGGGCGCCAGGATTTTTTTATATCTGCCTCCTGTGATGGTGCGAAAGAATTTCTCTGATTCCCGGACTACCGGCTGTTTTCTTTCAGTTTCGTAGACCTGGCGTGCTCTTCTCAAGAAGTGCAGTCCAAGGGCCAACACACTCCACTCACGTGCCGCCTCTGTGAGCGAGGATATGAGTTCACTGCGTTTTTGTCGTAACAGCGCCAGCTCTTCTGCCGTTTCCAATCTTTGCTTCCTCTCATCCAGGCGGCCGAGTTGCTCACGCAACTGGCCAATCTCGTTTTCAAGAGCTGTCACTTCTCTTTGCTTTTGCTCCCGTTCGCTGCGCAGACTCTCGAGGGACGTCTGCCTGAGCTCATCCTGGAAAGCCTGTTGCTGTGGTCCTCTACCGCCAAGGTTTTCCAGACTGCTGAGGTGATGTCTGATCTCCGCCACAACTCTCGATCTCTCCTCGAAGACCCTTGCTCGCTGCCGAAACACCTTCTCTTCGCTGCAGCCCCCCTCTGTGAACAGGTAGTGCAATTCTCTGTCCACTTCTGAAAGTTGAGTCTCAATCCGGGCAAGCTCATCGCTGGTTTCTCGAAGAGCCTCACTGATCTGTTCAGAACTCTGCTGGGCAGCCACTGCTTGCTCCAGTTCATGTATCATCCGGCTTATCATCGGTTCAATATCAATAGCATGTCCACTTTCTACGCCCACCTGTTTGGCTGCAGCCAATACCATCTTTTCGTAAGAACTTACACTACCTGCCAGCGCTCGTTCCCTTTCTTCAAGATCAGCCAGATTGCGAGCCTGTTGCCAGAGGGTGCGAACTCGCTCCATGACTTCCAGCGTACTCGAGGGTGAGAGGTCAGTGGCCAACCCCATCTGTTGCAGCCAGTGCCCCCATCGCCCTTCTGCCGCCTGGAGATCATTACGTGCTCGAGACAGAGCCTCTTCTCGGGCAGACAGCTCTTCCTGGCAGCGTTCGAGGTCTGCCTTCATCTCCTGGCAGCGATCTCGAACTCGCTGCCATTGTTGCAACAGTTCCTGGGCAGCCTTGAGGCTGACCTCCATTTTGTCTATTTCTTCTCTAGAGATATTGCCGCTCAAACCCAGAGCCAGGCATCTCTCTCGAAGTTCTCTTTCTCTTGCCTCGACTCGAGCTTGACAGTGCTTTTCTTCTCTAGTCAAAGTATCCAGTGTTCTTGCCACCTCCAGAAGCTCCGCCGTTGTCTGTTCTACCTGGGCTTTTTGCTGCCGCCGCTGCCACAAGACAACGGCAAGCCAGCAACCGCTGAGTATAAGCCCCCCTATAGCCGCCAGCAGACCTGCAGCAAGATCCCCGTACCAGGCTGTTGTCCCCGTAACTGCAGCCGCAACAAGCACAACAATGGCCACGGACCACAGGGGCAGCCAGCGGCTAGCCGCCAGTCTCTCCTGCAAGCGTTCTTGCTGGCCTCGAAAGTCAGCAACCCTTTCACGCAGGTGTTGCCAGCGCTGCCGCAACTCCTGCCGCGATCGCAAGATATTCCGGAGAGAGCGCAATTCAAGATGTCGCCGCCAGAGTTCGTCTGCCTCCTTCATTGGCGGCTCCGGCATCTGCGCCAGAGTCCTGTCAGCCTCCAGCACCTTGATGCGCATCTCTGCGACCGATTTCCTGGCGTGCTCTCTGCTTTGCTCTGCTCCCTGCTTTGCTTGGCGGACTATGTTGAGCTCTTCCTGGAAGCGACGCACTTTCTCTTTCGCCTCTATGGACCTGTCAAATTCGCTGATCCTGGCCAGGTTCCACTCGGGACCCAGGGCTCTGAGATCTTCAGCCAGGGCCTCTCTCTCTTTTTTCAGGCGGAGTCGAAGTTCAAGCAATTCTTTTCTGGAAGAGACAAAACTGTCAAAACCTCTCTCCAGCAGTCGGATGGCTTCTGCTGCTGCCAGCCATTTCTCGTAATCCGGTATGGAATGAAGTTTCTCCTTCAACTGCTTGATTTTTTCCAGCATTTCATGCTGTCGAGGTTGGAGCACCTGCTTTCTTTCCTGCAGTCTTTCCAGACGGTGAATGCCATCCTCGGGAAAATCTTCTATTTCTGGCAGGTCTGCAAGTCGTTCTCGCAACCCTTCCATTGCTACCCAGTGCTCCCAGCCAGCCTCCAACAGTTTCAGTCGCTCCAGTCTCTGGCGTTTCCGCCGCAGCTTCTCTTCCAGTACCTCGACACGTTCAGCACTCTGCACCAGCTGCAGGCAGAGGGTATCATAGAGGTCCACTTCAGCTATCTCTCGCTTGATAGCCTGTTCCACCTGCCCGAGTTCTTTGAACAACTGGTTGATAACGGGCTTCTTGCCTCCTGGTTTAAAGAGGTTTCCCAACGAGCCCTGGAGCTTTTTTTCCACAGCTGCCAGCGACACCTGGCCAACGCCGGTGCCTGCGCTGTAGATGGCAGCCCTAACTGCTTGACTGTTGAGCGACTCGAACCGCTGCAGTTCGTTGAGACTGAAGGCAAACACTGAACGGAAGAGATCTTCGGTAGCTGCGCCAGTGAGTTGCCGTAGAATTTCCTCGCCTCCTTCGCTGCCGTCAGGCAGCAGTACTGTGACCGGACCTCGTTTGGGGCCGTAGTAGCGCGAAACCACGTACAGATTGCCCTCGTTGTCTATAAGATGCAGACGGCCTCCATGACGGCCGCCAGACAGGGGTGGATAGAGATTCTCACGACGCTGGCCTGGTGGAAAGCCAAAGAGCATCGTTCTCAGGAAGGCAAGCAGGGTAGTCTTGCCAGACTCATTTTTTCCAGCAAATACATTCAATCCTGGCGACAGGCCGGAGACATCCAGATTGCAGAAAACTCCAAAGCCGTCTATATGCCAGCCAGTGAATCTCATTGGCCCTCCCCGCCTATCAGTTCATCGAGGCACAAGGTTTCCGCTTCCCTGATCATATCAACGAGCTCTTCTTGTTGGGGCATCTGCAGAAAGATTCGCCCGCGGCGGTCGTGGTAGAGTGACTGCAGTACTTCCAGAAGCCCTTTATAATCACCGCGATAAGATTCGATCACTCTGAGGGTTTCACCAATGAAGTCAGCAGCCTGTCGTCGGCTGGCAATGTCGATGGCGGGGCTGGTATGCCACACCAATTTTTCCACCCAGACCGGTTTTTCCTCTCTGAGGCCGGTTTCGCGGATCTGCTCGGTGAGGTCCTCCACAAATCCCGGACGGCGCAGGCTGGCATGCAGTGGCCCACGGCCGACCAGGGTGATTCGAACAATGGCCGGCCGCGACTCCGCCTGGTCGCGGCTTTCTTCGCAGACCCTCTCCAGCGCCTCGACAAGCTCCACCTCCCGTTCGAGAGTAGATATATCAACCCTTTTGGACAACCAACGTACAGCGTCTACAGGTTCAAAGGTTACCTGCACCTGGCCGCTACTGTTTACCTCCACAAGAAAACAGCCTCGGGCTCCTGATTCGCGAATCTGGCGGCCCTGGGTATTGCCTGGATACCCGATGAAAGGCTGGCTATGCATTAGTATTCGCTGGCGATGAACATGCCCCAGGGCCCAGTAATCAAGATCAGCGCTCTGAAGATCTGCTATGCTCCGCGGGGCATATGTCTCATGAGCCGGGTCTTCGCCCACGCTGCAATGAAAAAGAGCTATCTGAAAAGGCTCTCGGCCCATCCTCCGAAAGCCGAGACCAAAGGAACGATCAATTTGGCTGTGCGGGTAGCTGATTCCGTGGATACGCACCAGAGGTTCACCTGCCACCGGCACCACTACTGACTCTAAATGCGGCCCGAAAACATACACTTCAGAAGGCCACTGCAGCGATGCAGACCAGCCATCCAGGGGATCATGGTTGCCGTGGCAGACAAAAGAGCGTATGCCGGCAGCTGCCAATTGCTGCAGCCCGGAGTTGAATTTCAGCTGTGCTCGCAGGCTGCGATCCCGACCATCGTACACGTCCCCGGCAACCAGGACAAAATCCACCTCTCTGCGCAAGGCAAGATCAAGCACGTTGTCAAACGCTTGAAATGTGGATTCGCGCAGCAATCTGGCCATGCGGCTGTCTATCTGCTGCAGTCCATGGAAAGGACTGTCTAGGTGAAGATCCGCTGTATGGAGGAAAGAGAAGCTTTTCAAGATTGTCCACTCTTGCAGCAGTGCAGTCTGCGCTCGGCTAACCTGTGGTGACATGCCTGCTCGTCAAACTGACGGCAGGACAAGGGCTTGATATTATGAATAGCACAGAAATAGAAAGGCTTGCCGAAATACTGAAAAAGAAAGGGACAGACCTGTTGATTGACCACTGCTTCTCCTCTGAGGTATTCTTGCCAGTGCTCCGGATAGTTCACGCCCTCGGGATGCTCCGTGGGGACACCGCCAATCTGACAGCAGATGCCGCACAGGCTGCACCATTGTCCTGCAGGCAAAGGATGCTCGCGTCCATCAAGCGGCACACAGGTGATGCTATCCGAATTGAACCTGTGCTGAATATCCCAGCGAATCTGCACAAAGGCTTCAGAGTGCTGTCTAAGTTCTGCAAGCAGATGTGGCTCAAGATCTGCCCTGTCCTTGTTAATATAGAATCGCATGCCGTCAACATCGGCAAAATAAGTGGCGGCCACCATGCCCAGAGGGAAATATGGATCAACAAGTGCCCTCCCCAGCAAAGTACGGTCTTGCTGGCATGGGTAGCGCTGCAGAAGTAATTCCAATCTTGCGGATATGGAAACATCCACACCCCTGCGGCCGAGGCGAAGTAATTCTTGCTGGACTCGCGCAAATTGATGGAATAAATCAGTGAGTGAAATTTTTGCTGCGTTCATGGAATTCCCAGGTAAGTAGTGGTGCCGAGATGACATTGAGGCTCTATATAGCACATTCAAGAGAATTATTCATCAAGCATCTCCGCTGAATTCTTCTATAAAAAGCAATTTCATCTGTCATGAAAGTCGCATCTCACAATGCGGAACCCGTAACTCGCAAGCAAAAATTCTCGCTAGTTCGCCCTTGACTTTTGCAAACAAACATAGCAAATAGTAATGTAATCTTTACACCGTTCAGAAAATGAGCGCTGCTATAATTATCGAGTTATGCTCTAGGTGAAAGCCATCCAGACTCGTCCTGGATGGCTTTTTCAGTAAGAGGGAAACAATGGAACCGTGCCCTTTTCGGGGGAATTTCCTATTCAGGAGGTGGGATTATGCGTCTGTTCATTATCTCAACCAGCATAGTAGCTTGTCTGCTGGCCTTTTTGTTGCTGGCACCCTTGTCCGCCTCGGCTGAAGCTCCGAAGCTCATCAGAATAGGCCTTACTGTTTCTGCCAGCGGCAAATTCGCCACCGAGGTTGGGCCTTTCCAGAAACTGGTCAAAGCCTGGGCTGCTGAGATAAACAAGCGGGGAGGAATCTTTCTCAAGGAGCTTGGCCGCAAGCTGCCGGTCGAAATCATCAGTTATGACGACCGCAGTGACGCTGCCACTGCCAGACGCTATTACGAGCGTCTGGTGACCATTGACCGCGTGCACCTGCTGTTCGGGCCCTACAGCAGCCCTCTTACCTTCGCCGCCAGTATTGCCGCTGAGCAATATCATGTGCCCTTTATTGCCATCTGCGCCAACTCGCCCAAAATATACAGCAGGGGTTTCCAGTGGCTGGTCTGCGTCATTGATGCTGCACCGCGGTACACCTATCGCTACTGGGAGATGATCAAGGCTGAAGGCAAGGCTCGCACAGTTGGCTTCGTGGTGGAAGACACCCTGCACCCGGTGGGCGTCTACCAGGGTTCGCGCCAACTTGCCGTGGAAGCTGGGCTTCGCGTGGTGACCAGTGAAGTCCTGCCCCCTGACAGCAGCGATTTCACAGCTGCCATTATGAAACTGAAAAAGTTCGATCCAGACATTGTCTATGTGTCTGCCAACATCCCCTTTGCCGTGGCCTTCATGAAGCAGGCCTATCAGCTAAAATTGTCGCCGCGCGAATTTCACTGCATCCATCACAGCGGCGTTTTTCGGCGGCCGCTCGGCAAAGCTGCTGAATTTGTAGTGGGGCAATCGTACTGGGCTCCGGGAATGAAGTACAGCAATCCCCAACATTTCTTGCGGCTCCTCCAGGAAGCTGGGATAAGCCTGGAAGACTATCCCTGGTCTCCAGCATATATGATGGCCTTTGAAATTGCTGAAGCAGCTCTGACACAGGCTGGCTCTGTCGATGCCGCCCAACTCATGCATTCCTTGAAAAACCTGAAGATCACCACCATAGGTGGTCCAGACTATTTTGCTGACAACGGTGTCGGTGCCATCAACACCTATCCGTCGCAAATTCAAGATGGCAAGTACCAGATCATTTGGCCACCGGAAGTGGCAACAGCCCCTCATGTTTATCCGCGGCCACAGTGACGCACGCCAAAGCGTGATTCATAAAATCCGGATCTGCAAGGGGGTAGGAGACAACAACTGTGGATCTGCACACTATTGTTCAGCTCCTGTTGAGCGGTCTGCTTCTAGGAGGAATATATGGCCTGGTTGCAGTGGGACTGGCCCTCTGTTTTGGCGTATTGGGCCTGCTCAACCTGGCGCATGGAGCCTTCCTGATCCTGGCAGCTTTTCTCTACCAGACGCTAGCCATGTGGCCTGCTGCCACAGACTTGCTTTTTATGTGTGCTCTGCTGGTGCCGCTGCTAGTGGCAGGAATTGGCTGGGGTCTATTCCGCCTGTTTCTTTGTGGGCCCTTGCAACGGGCCACCGACGACTTGCTGACGCCGGCACTCCTTATCACTCTTGGTATGTCTTTGCTGGTGGAAAACTCTATAACCAGTATCTGGCAGGTGAATGCCGTGGGGTTGTCCAGCCACCTGCCCACTCTATACTGGCTGGGGCTTTACCTCCCGGGCAATCGGCTCCTTGTCCTCTTTGCCATGATACTGATTTCCATCCTCGTGCAATTGTGGCTGCAGCACACTGACATTGGCCGCTCTGTGAGAGCTCTGGCCCAGAATGCTACCGGTGCTACCCTCATGGGAATTTCTTTCAGCCGAGTTACCGGCATCGTCTTTGCCCTGGCCACGCTGCTGGCAGCCGTTGCAGGACTTTTCTACGTTTCCATCTTCACCATTACTGCAGACAGGGGACTCAGCCTGACACTTAAATCGCTTTTTCTTATCGTGGTAAGCGGCAGTGGCTCACTGATACGACCACTGGTTGGCGGTTTGCTGCTTGGCGTTCTCGAGACCATGCTGGCCAGTCCCTTCGGCTCTAACTGGGCAAGCACTCTGTCCATCGTCATTCTGTTAGGATTGCTTTGCTGGCGTCCTCGAGGCATTTTCCTGAGGCACGGGTTTTCTGGTGTTGCTCACACAGATTGATCAAGAAAAAACACTGCCAGTTCTGCTTGCCGGCCTGGTCTTTTTGCTGTTCGGCATCTCTTCTCTCCAGGGTGGCTACCTTCGCCTCTTTGCTGCCGGCCTGTTTCTCCACCTGAGCATGGCCTTGAGCTACGACATGGTTGGCGGACTTCTGGGATATCTGCATCTGGGACACGGGCTCTTCTTTGGCGGTGGCGCCTACGTGGCTGCCCTGGCCCTGCAACACAACCTGGGTATAGTGGCCGCTCTGGTCATGGGCGCCGTGTTGATGGCGCTTGCAGCCGTCCTGCTCAGTCTTCCCCTGTTCCGACTGGGGGGTGCTGTCTTTGCCCTGGCCACCCTGGGCCTGCTCTTTCTCGGCTACCATCTGGCTGCAAATGTGGTGTCACTCACAGGCGGCACTGCCGGATTGTCCCTACCGCCAAGTGCAGATACGCAGAAAACCTTCCTGGCCATCACTGCCCTGGCAGCTCTGGTTGTAGTGGGACACTGGCTTGTCAGCACTTCGAGTCTGGGGCTTAAATTGTCTGCTGTCCGGGAAAGTGAAGAGATGGCTGAATCCATAGGGATTAACAGTGGCAATATCAAGAAAAAGGCGCTGGTCCTCAGCGCCATTCCTGCTGCCATGGCGGGCTGCCTGCATGCCCGGCTGATTTCCTTTATTGTGCCTTCAGAAGTATTCAGCCTTGAACATTCTCTCGCTCCGGTTATCATGTGCCTTCTCATTAAACCGGGCACCACCTGGGGGCCCTTTCTGGGCGCTGTTGTCCTCACCTGTGTCCAGGAACTCTTCTGGACCACTATGCCCAACTTCCAGTCGGCCCTTTACGGTCTGCTTCTCATCGGCCTTGGGGTAGCTCAGACAAGACGCCGATAGTCCAAGTACTGTGAACACAGAGCTCAGGGGCTGATGGAATCACGGCCAGCTGGCGCTTCCAGGGGGAACCGGGAGAGTGGGCAAACTGGACTCAATCGTATCCCCAGTGTTGCCAGCTATTCCAGGACAGAGTCTACCTCATTGTAATGCTGCGAAAAGGTTGAAGCAGCTCCCTTGAAGATGTTTGTCCTGGTAAAGACGTAGTCTGCAATTTGCAAACGAGTTTCCTTGTCCAGATTGTTGAATATGCTTTGCATCTCTGCCAACGAAGCACATTCTTCCAGGGCTTGCCAGGCTTCTTCTACAGTGGCGAATCTCTGCTGTTCTACGCTGGGGCTGGCCTCGTACCTGGCAAACAGATCTACTGCCTGGCGCTCCAGGTCATCGATTCTTTGCTTCAGTTCTTCTGCCTCCTGCAGCAGCTCTTCCATTGAGCTGCACTCTGCACTCAAATGGACAAATCCTCGAGAATCAGCCGGATAACATCTGGCCACAAAGCAAACCGTTGGCAGCGCCTGCTCTTCAGTCGAATCATCTTTGACATCCAAAAGAATTTCATTCTTTGCCATGTTGACACCACTACCTTTCTCCATATCAATAAAGTTGCAAGGGTACAACCAGTTCCTTGCCACCCGGTGCAAACAGTTCAAAGGTGTGCCAGGGACCGCGTTGACACTCTGCCGCCGGTGTCGTACCCTAGCCTGGTACTGGAACCCTAGCCCGCTCTGGTGCGAAGAAATGAGATGAAGCGGATTTTCCTTTATCAACAGTGGCTACACCAGAGGCTCGAAGAGTTCGTTCGTTCGCCACGGCCAACACAATTGCGGGGGCGTACGGTGGCCATGTCTGCACGCCACTATGCGGCTGCCCTGATGCAGGCTTACCTCGGCAGGGCTTCCATGTCCTGGATTGCCGAACAGACTGGCATAACCGTGAATGATCTGAGAGAATGGCGTCGTCAGCCTGAATTCCTCCTGGTGATGGACTGGAGTAAAGCCGTTTTTGCCAGGGCTGCCGAAGAAGTACTCATTCTGAACGATTTTCAGATTCCCCAATACCATGACATTGCCGCAGAACTGTCTCTGCTCGAGGACTCTCTCCGGGTAACATTCCGGGTTCCAGTGTATTATCGCTTCAGGAAAACCGGCCAGCGCCTCATCAGCCGTCATCAGAACAAGATTCCCCTTGAAACCTATGATCTGAGAATTTTCAAGCGGCTGTTCCTCTTCTTCCTGGCCCTTGAGTTCCACTGGCCCAGCCCTGCTGGAAAACGCATCCAGGAAGACTTCCTCCCTTTCGCCCGAGAGGTGGTCTGGCCTCTCCTGGACCAGCGATTCTGGGTGGAACCGGCTCTGCAGGCGGTGCAGGAAACAGTGCCGCTCACTCAGATTCGCCTGGTTCTGGCTACAGAGCTGCAAAGAGCTTTTCGGAGACTCATTGATCAGTGAGCAGCATCCTGCTCACCGCGACATTCTTCTTCATCAAGATAGGACTTGCAGCGATTTCAGTCAATGACATGAAGATCCCTGTAGTATGATCCATCAATACAAAAGAATTCATAGACACCTCGAGGCAGAAAGGCTGGATCCTGAGATGAACGTGAGCTCTGCAAAAAAGAAAATAGTCATAATGGGGGCAGGCGGCCGGGATTTTCACAACTTCAATATGCTCTATCGCAGCGATCCCACTGTCCGAGTAGTTGCTTTTACCGCAGCACAGATTCCTGGGATCGAGGAAAAGGTATATCCTCCCTCGTTGGCCGGTCCCCATTATCCTGATGGCATTCCCATAGTGCCCGAAAAATTATTGCCGCAATTAATTCGCGAGCAGCTAGTAGATCAGGTAGTCTTTGCTTACAGTGATATCTCCCACGAACTGCTGGGACACCATGCCTCCATTTCACTGGCGGCAGGTGCTGACTTTGTACTCCTCGGACCGCAGAGCACCATGTTAGAGACGCCCTTGCCGGTAATTTCCGTGTGTGCCGTCCGCACTGGCTGCGGCAAGAGTCAGCTGACCAGACATCTCTGCGATCTTCTCCGGCAAAGGCATATCACCACGGTGGTTATCCGGCACCCAATGGCTTACGGAGACCTTGGTCGTCAGCGTATTCAACGGTTCGCCTGCCGGGCAGACCTGGACAGAGAAGCCTGTACCATCGAGGAACGTGAAGAGTATGAACCTCTCATTGCTCGAAATGCCGTGGTGTTTGCTGGTGTGGATTATGGAGAGATATTGACAGAAGTCGAGCGGGAACAACCTCGAGTCATTCTCTGGGATGGGGGCAACAATGACTTCCCCTTCATTCGACCGGACCTGGAAATGGTTGTGCTCGATCCCTTCAGACCTGGACACGGAATGCTCTATCATCCAGGAGAGACCAATTTACGCAGGGCTCATGTCTTGATAGTCAACAAGGTGAACAGTGCCCCTCGCCACTCGATTGAACGGGTCCTGGAAATAGTCCGGCAAGTCAACCCCACGGCCAGGCTGCTGCAAACTGCTTCAACATATGAGGTGGACCGCCCAGAGGCTCTTCAGGGCAAAAGAGTAGTGGTGGTGGAAGATGGTCCTACCCTTACTCATGGTGAAATGCCTTACGGCATCGGCTATCTTGCAGCCCTTGAGCTCGGAGCGGCCGAGATCGTTGATCCAAAGCCTTACGCCCAGGGAACCCTGCGAAAGACTTATTCTGACTATCCTCATATAGCGAAGCTGCTGCCTGCCATGGGATATGGCGAGGAGCAGATGGCAGACCTGGAAGCAACTATAAACTTCACACCAGCAGATGTAATACTGGTAGCCACGCCAGTAGACCTTGCAAAAATCCTTACTTTGAATAAAGAATGCCTCAGGCTGACCTATGACATAGCGCCTGTGGGCGAGCCAACCATTGCCCAGATTCTCGATGAATTCCTCCAGGAGAATGGCATAAGAACGGGGCAGTATGGTTCATCTGGTTGCCTCAATTTTTAGAAGCAGCTTTTTCCCATGGGTTGACACTTGCTTACTACTGGGGTAGCTTAAAATATCGCGTGGTGCAAATACCTTCCTGTGATGACTCACCGAGGGATTGGCTGCAGCTATAAGGACTTCCGACATCAATGGCAAAGAAAAAAAAGGCAAAAGAGACAGGCGAAAGAGTGCTGGAACCGGGAGCAGATTTCGACTTTTCTCCTGAGACGGATACAGCGCCCCTCTCCTCGTACTCCACCGACTCCCTTGTCCCCTATGATCCTCTCAAGCACTATCTCATGGAAATCAAGAGGTATCCTCTTCTCAGCCGAGAGGAGGAGCAGCGACTCGCTATCCGCTACAGAGAAAAGGGGGATCTCGATGCTGCCTACAGACTCATTACTTCAAACTTGCGTCTGGTAGTAAAGATCGCTCTCAGTTTCCAGCGCCACTGGATGCGCAATCTCATGGATCTCATTCAAGAAGGCAATATCGGCCTCATGCAGGCGGTCAAGAAGTTTGATCCGTACCGAGGCTACAAGCTCTCCTACTATGCCTCTTTTTGGATAAAGGCCTATATCATTAAATTCATAATGGACAACTGGAAGCTGGTAAAAATAGGGACAACCCAGGCGCAGCGAAAACTCTTCTTTAATCTGCGCAAGGAAAAGGATCGCCTCCTTTCAATGGGGTTCGAGCCTGGACCAAAACTGCTCGCTGAACGCTTGAATGTCAAAGAGTCGGAAGTAGTTGAAATGGATCAGCGCCTGGGCAGCTGGGAGGTATCTCTGGACGCTCCCATCAAGGAGGATTCGGAAACCGACCAGCAGTCGTTCCTGCCCTCCGAAGAAGTGGCAGTTGATGAACAACTGGCGGAATTCGAGAGAAAAGAAATTCTTCGGGAAAAACTGGCCGAATTCAGGAAAAGTCTACCGGAAAAAGAGCGCTTCATTTTCGATAACCGCTTGCTTTCCGACGAACCCCTCACTTTACAGGAGATCGGTGACCGCTATGGTATAAGCCGTGAGAGGGTACGGCAGATACAGAGTCGGATAATCAAGAACATAAAAACTTATCTCCAGGAAGAAATAGACAATATAGACGATCTCTACTCAGAGGTCTTATAAGGCAGCAGCCAGCTCAGGATGAATGCTGGCATTCATAACGTCCGCACCCTGAGCGGCGAGAGCACAAAAAAAGCCCCCAGCGATGTATTCCCGCACAACACCGTTAGGGGCACCACGGTAGGAACCGCGCAGACCTTATTTCATAATACACAAATTTTCAGGGAGCGCAATACGAATTTTTCTTATTTTTGGCATTTTTTTACCTATTGCGGCATTTCCTTGATGTACTTATAAAAATCGCTGTCAGTAGTCAAAATCAACCTGGTATTTTTTGAGGAACCGCTGCGATAGAGCTCCAGAGTCTTTGAATAGGAATAGAATTCAGGGTCCTTATTGTAGACTTCACCATATATTTTGGTGGCCTCAGCATCCGCCTTGCCGCGAACTTCCTGGGCCTTCCTGTAGGCTTCCGATGAAATTCTCTTCAGCTCTTTCTGCATCTCGCCTTTGATGCGGGCGGCCTCGCCTTCTCCTTCAGACCTATATCTTGCAGCTATTCGTCTTCTTTCGGAGATCATTCTGTCGTACACTTTTTTCAAGACGCTTTCTACATAGTTGATCCTTTTTATACGAACATCAATGAGTTCAATGCCAAATTCAGGGGTGAGCTTGGCCGCAGCCGTACGCATCTGCCTCATGAGTACTTCCCGTCCTACACCGGCCTTCCCTGCCTCTCTGGCCATTTCACTGCCTGGAATGCCACTGGTCTTCTCCACAGTCTCCCACCCTTCACTGCGAATCAAGTCGATGAGATTGTTGTCAGAAACCGTATCCCTGACCACCGAATCAATAATGCCGTCCAGGCGTGATAAGGCAGTGGTCCTGTCTCTAACCCGGGTCAGAAAGAGTAGCGGGTCTGCAATTCTCCAGCGCGCCGTGGTGTCTACCCAGATAAGCTTCTTGTCTTTGGTTGGAATCTGGTTCGGACTGCCGTCCCATTTGAGGATGCGCTTTTCAAACCTGTTTATTTTCTGCACAAAAGGCATTTTCCAGTGAAGCCCGGCCTGGGTTATGGGCTTTGCCACCGGCTTGCCAAACTGGGTAATGACAGCCTGTTCGCCTTCGTTCAAGACATAAAACGAGCTGGCTGCAACAACGGCAACCACGACCACCAGGGCGAGCACTATTTGAAGTCCTTTGCCTTTCATTGTCCGGTGCCTCGTGCTTTCTTCAGATCAAGAAGCGGAATCAACCCTTTCTGCTCGGCATCTATCACGTAAATCTCTTCCACATTATTGAGAAAATCTTCCATAGCCTCCAGGTAGAGCCGTCGTTTGGTAACGTCCTCCGCCTGGCGGTACTGTTTGAGAACCGCCAGGAAACGCTCGGCTTCACCTTTTGCTCTGTTAACTCTAGCCACACCATATCCTTCGGCTTCAGAAATCATCTGCTGGGCATTTCCTTTTGCCTTGGGAATTTCTCTGTTGTAGGCAGCCTGCGCCTGATTGATTTTCGACTCTCTCTCCTGCTCTGCCTCGTTCACCTCATTGAAAGCAGGTTTCACTGATTCAGGAGGTGTGACATTTTGCAGCTTCACGTTTACCACCTGAATTCCCGTCTTATAACTGTTGAGGACTTTCTGCATCTCTGCCTTGGCCTCGGCAGCAATCTCCGGGCGGCCTACAGTGAGAACAAAATCAAAGGAACGGTTGCCCACAACCTGCCGCATGACTGATTCTGAGACGTCCCTGATGGCGCTCGGCACATCCCTGACCTCAAAGAGATAGTCGGTGGGCTGCTGAATCTTGTACTGCACTGTCCACTGGACGTCCACCACGTTCAGATCACCACTGAGCATGAGAGATTCGTGCTCGAATCCCTTCTGGACGAAGCGGGTCCGAACTCCAGCCTCAGCAGTACGGTAGCCGAACTCGGTCTGGAAATTTCGGCCGGTTTTGACCTTGCGCACCATCTCCACCCCAAAAGGCAGCTTGAAATGCAAACCAGGGCCGGTGGTGCGGACCACTTTGCCAAATCGCAAGATAACTGCACTCTCCTCCGCAGCAACAGTATAGAAGCTGGTATAGCCAACGCCAATTATCACCGCCAGTAACATGATCAAGCCCACAGATAGACCTTTCGGGCCTCTGAAGCGAAACTGCTGCCTGAACCGTTGAAATACTTCCTCGAAATCGCGGATGCCACTAGGCCCTCTCTTGGGAGGACCCTGCCAATCCATAGGGCTCATAATGTTCCTTCGTAGGCTGCCTGTTCAAGCCGGATCAAGTATGTGAATTATGTGGGCTATTGCTCGCCCCCAAAAGGTTCGGGCAAATGCCGTGGTCTGCTTCAATGATAATACTATATTCTAAGTATTGTTTCGGCCGTTGGCAATGCTTCACCATGTTTGTCGTCCTGCCGAACTGCAGACCGGAGAAATCTCTCTTACTTGCGAAAGCGTTCTTCCTCTGCCCTTTTCTGGCGGAGATGGGCCATGAGATAGGCAAGCCCCACAAAAAAAAGGGCAAAAAACCCCACCGCCACAACTCCACCTCCTGGATAAAAAAGCTTGACCACCAGGTAAGCGAAGAGGATGCCGAGACCAACTCGCATCAAGAAAATCGACCCAGATCCCATGCTGCTGCCTGTGTTCTGCCGTGCGTTCATCTCTTCAGATCGCACTGCCGTACAGTAATCATCAAGATGCTAAGCCTAGCATCTTTATTCTAGTGGCGCAACCGCCAGGGCAGTTCAAAACTTCTGGCTGATGAGACTGTAAAAATAGGCTAAAGGTAATTTTTTTGAGTTGGTGTCAATAAGACTTTTCGTGATTTTTGAAAAAAGAAATAATCATGGTGTGGTCATGACCTCTAGGATGCTTTTCAGAGCAAAATGAGAGCAAGGCGTAAATGGTCACCTAGAAAAGAGAGATCCACGATTGGCATAGGCAGGCTTGCAGCCTTCGGCTGCCGACTTGTTGCCAGGATGGCGATTGCTACTGCTGTCAGGCTCTCTCTTGTACGGCTGGCAGATTATAACAGGCACAGCTAGCGTTGGGGGCGGCAGGTACTTCCGAAAATTAAGAGTGTTGATTCAGAGATAAGAAAAGCCTCTTATAAAATATCTTCACACTGAATTTCTAGAAGAACCAGTTGATCCAACTCTTCCCAAGGAACCTGGGTACTGGCTGGCAACCTCCCATGATGGTTTGCAGGAGCTCGGTGAATTGACCTCGGCCCACAGTGATCTTGCAACTCCTTCACGGACTCAGCAAGGCGACAAATTCAGAAATGCTGGAAAAATCTTCCACCGCCTTGACAGCAGAGCAGATTCGTTTGGCCCTTCCGGGTCCAAACACTGGATCCGCAACGCTGTGTAATTTTTCCTGCAGTTCCTCCCAGGACATAGGATTGCGGGGATCGCCTCTGGGGGTGCGAATGGTTTTCTCATAAATTTGCCCTCCCTCTGAGAAAATCTCCACTCGCGACATGAGCTCCCTTTTTACCAGGGGATAGAGCTTGCTTGCCTCTTCCCACTCCACTATTTCCACCTTGGCGGCTGTCTCCAAGATGCTGTCATCTGAAATGTACTCTTCTCGCGCCCACTCGGGTCCAGGCTGAATTCCGTGAAGCAGCAGGGCGATCACATATGGGGCGCTGAAGCAGCCGTCAAACGGCGTGGACGGCAAGAAGGTATAATTTTCTACCACCTCGTAGAAGGTATGTACACGAATTTTCTGAACTCTTGCCGGAGCTATATCTTTCTCCCGCAGAAGCGCTTGCACCGCATCCAGGCTCGGGTGAATGTGGCGGCAGGCAGGATAGGGCTTGGTGTGCACCAGAAGCGTATGGAAGCTGTCCATTGACTTTCGCATAGCCTCATAGTCGCATCGATCCGATGAGGCCATGATCCAGAAGCCATCTCTGCCGTCGAAGATGGTTGTGTCGGCAACAAAGCCTTCCTTCGCCAACAGAGCAGAGAGCACCCCTCCATACGAGGTCCAGCCAAAGTTGTTCTTGAGCCACTGGATCTTGCCGTCGATGAAGCCCCATTTTCTCAGGGAAGGCACGGAGGCGTGGATTGCGGCATGACAGAGGGCGTCTCTGGTCTGTTCGCAGGAGAGCCCCAGAAGTCTGGCCGCCACAGCTGTGGCACAGAAGATCTGCCAGGTATTGATGCCGCGCACCACTTTGGTGCGTTCCGGAGACGGCTTGATTCCATTGGAAATGCGAATGCCAACTTCATAGCCCGCAACCACTGCCTCGAGAAAAGCTTTCCCCGGGCTGTCGCAAAGAGAGCCAATGCTGAGTGCCACAGGAACCACTGTAGAACCAGGGTGGCCGTCGTAGGTGTCATCAAAATCAAGCACGGTCGCCAGATACGAATTGACATAAACCGCATTGAGCAGGGGCATCCTGCAGCTGGATCCAAGAATTTGCACTTCCGGCAATCCACCCATTGCCGCAAAAAGGTTGATGATTTTGCGCCCCTGTACCGGTCGACTACCACCGATCATGCAAGCGATGGAATCAAGGACAAGTTCTTTTGCCTTCACGACCACTTCCTGCGGCAGTTCCTCGTAATTGACTGCCAGGGTCAGTTTGGCCAGCACCTCACTCGTTCTCAGTTGCTCTTTCATTTATGTAGGAATCTCCCGAATAAGAGTTGATGGCAGCTTTGCACCGCGAAAATTGATCTTGACAAGGGAAGGACAAACCCTTCTCCGGAATCACTCCCATCGAGGGCTCGATTGAAGCTTGCTCCTCCCATCATCCGGACCGCAACAATTATGGACAGACAAAACCAGCAACTCGAGAATACGGTCTAAACAACTTTTGCCTTGAAAAAGCGAGATAGAGCAGGAACCACATCTTCCAGGCCTGCCTATCTCGCCATTATGGGAGCAGATCAATATATTGCTCTACTATCTCTCCTTCCAGCCGGGAATCGGGTATACGACCTTGCCTGTGGCCACTTCTTCAGGGTAGAGCAACACAAGGCCCTGTTTGCCGCCCTTTTTCTGCACTTGCGTCACCACGAAGGGCATCTTCAACTGCTTGCCTGCCTCGTCGATGGCGTAAGGTCCAGTCATGACCGTAACTTTGTCTGAAAGCTCCAGGGCAGCTTGCTTCAGCTTTGCTGCATCCAGAGAGTTGGCAGTCGTGATGAATTTTTCCAGGAGCACGCCTGCGCCATAGGCAAGAGACGTCTGGAAGTCGGGTGGATTTTCTGCATTTGGAAACTTCTTCTTGAACACCTTTTCGAATTCCACCCGCGAAAGCCCTGCATTGACCTTCCAGTTCAGGCTGTCGTGATACAGGGTGTGGCCGAAAATATAGAGGCCGTCATCCCCCAGATCCGCCCACTGCGGCATGCCCGAATAGACCATGTAAACATAGGGAAACATGAGGTTTGCTTCCTTCATCTGGCGAATCATTGTCTTCTGATCATCCATGTAAGCAGAGGCGTAAAAGGAGTCCGGCCTGGTCATTCTGACCTTCTGCAGCAGCATGGTAAAATCCTTCGTCCCCGGCGAATATTTTTCATAAAGGGTGACTTTGATGCCCTTCTCCTCTGCCAGCTTCTTGGCATACTTGGCGAGTCCTGCAGGGAAAGGTTCATCCACGTAGATGATGGCCATCTTCTTGACTCCCAGAGTCGCCATGTGATCCACTTCAGGCTTGGGCATAAGAGAGACCGGAGTTTCGGTGGCAGAGACAATGTACTTGTAGCCCTGGGCGTAGATGGCGTCCGAGGCGGCCGACCAGATGACCAGCATCTTGCCATGCTTTTCGGTGATCGCTGCTGCCGCGCCCGTAAGCGTTGAACCGAAGGGCGCAAAGCAGACATCCACTTTGTCTTCGTTGATAAGTTTTTCATAGAGTTTGACAACCGTTTCTTTGTCGCTCCTGTCGTCGTAGTAGACAAGTTTTACGGGAATCTTTTTGCCGCCAAGGGCTATGCCGCCCTGTTTATTGACCTGGTCCGCCCAGATTTCTACACCCTTGAACCCCTGTGAGGAGGCAAAGGTGTATTTGCCTGTCGTCGAAATGGTAAGGCCTATTTTGATCACATCCTTGGTCCAGCCCGTATTCGACCCCACAAGCAACACACACAGGGAAAGAACCGCGAGCATAACAAAAAATTTCTTCTTCATGACCACACCTCCTGCAAAAAAGGTTTGCATTTTTCGAGGACTCTCGCCAGGAACATGCGAGAGTCATCTCCCCTACTCCAGCCATCCTTTGATCAGTTCTTTCAGGCCACCTTCAAATTCTTCTTTGCTGCCGCTGATCTTGTTTTCACCAAGCTCCAGCACGTAGATGGCGTCAGATATTTCAAAGGCTTGCTTGACGCGTTGGTCAACAATGACAAAGGTCACTCCTTCACTTTTGAGATCGAGTAAAGTGGCGTAAATCTGGTTGGCAATCTTAGGAGCCAGAGTTGCGGTCGGCTCATCCAGTAAACAGACGTCGGGGTCGGTAAGAAGGCATCTGCCGATTTCCAGAATCCTTTGCTGGCCGCCGCTGAGGAGGCCGGCCGCTTGCCTGCGCTTTTCGGCAAGAATCGGGAAGCGCTCGAAAACTCGAGCTATGGCCGATCGTACCCTCTTTCTGTCTCGCTTGAAAATCCATGTGCCGAGTTCCAGATTTTCCTGCACAGTGAGATCAGGGAAAAGGCTTCGAAACTGGGGAACGTATGCTATTCCCTGCCTGATGAAATCATGCACCCTGAGATGGCTGATCTGTTGGCCTCGAAAATAAATGGCTCCGCCTGTCGGTCTCAGCAGTCCATAGAGCGCCTTGAGAAGCGTTGACTTCCCAGCCCCATTGGGGCCGATGATGCTCGTGATGGACTGCTCGGCAACTTCCACAGAGACGCCTTTGAGGATGTTGATATCCCTGTAGTAGGCCACGCTCAGGTTTTCAGCTTTGAGCAGAACCATGGTCAGCTTCCAAGATACGCTTCGATGACTCGTTCGTCGGCCTTGATCTCTTCTTCTGAGCCGTGCGCAATGACCCTGCCGAGATCAAAGACATAGATTTCATCGGAAAGCCTGTAGACCGACTTCATATCATGGCTGATCAAAATGAACGTCTTGCCCTGTTTCTTCATTGTCCTGACCTGTTCGAAAAATAGGGTCTTGAGTTCCGGGTGCACTCCGGCAAACGGTTCGTCAAGGAGGACAAGCTCCGGGTCGCGCATCCACAGCCGCAGGAGTTCCAATAACTTCTGCTGTCCACCGGAGAGTTCCTCCGCCAGACTGTTTTGCAGGTCCAGCATGCCCACCTGCTCCAACAGGTCCAGGGCTTCACGGTGGATCTGTCGGTTGGACTTGTTGGAGTCCAGAACCGAAGCCAGTATATTGTCCACGACCGTGACTCTCTTGAAAACTCGCGGAATTTGAAAGGTACGCCCTATGCCAAGTTTTGCTGTAATATGAGGGCGCTGCCCGGTAATGGCCTTTCCCTTGAAGCGCACTTCACCCTTCTCCGGCCTGTAAATACCGTTGATGCAATTGAGAAGAGTGGTTTTGCCGGAGCCGTTGGGACCGATGACCGCGGCAATGGTGTTCTCAGGCACCGACAGGCTGATGCCGTCTAGAGCTCTGACTCCACCAAAGGTTTTTACGAGGTTTTCGATTTCGATCAAATATGCCATTTTATGCCCGGGCCGATTCTCAAATTCTGGTCGTCACTCTGCCCAAGAGTCCCTGTGGACGGATCATTACCATCAGAATGAGGATGACAAAAGCAACCACAGGCGACAGTGCCACCGGCATGAAGACCGCACTGACGCTTTCTGCCAGACCGTAAACAACGCCCCCCAGCAGGGCACCCAGAGGCGTTCCGAGGCCGCCGAGGACGATCACCACAAAGGCAATCAATGTGTAGGACTGCCCCATCACCGGTGTTATGGCAGGAAATGTCAGGGTAATGAGACTGCCGGTAATCGCCACCAGTGCCAGGCCGATGCCGAAGACCACCGATGACAGCCGGTGAGCATCAATTCCCATTATGGACACCGCTTCCCGATTCTGGATGATGGCGCGCACCGCCTTGCCAGCATAAGTCCTGTAAAGAAAGAGGCTGATTATTAGAATGGCGCCCAGACAAACCCCTGCACTGAGCAACCTTCCCATGGGCACAAAGATGTCGCCGATGAACACGGACAATTTGTGAAAAGGGAATGGGATGTTCCGGGGATCGGCTTTCCAGATGAGCAGGATGACAGAGGTGATTACCAGGGAGACGCCAAAAAATGTCAGAAACGAGGCCATCTCAGGATCGTCTGAACGCCTGAGCCGCTCCCCGAATATGGCGTGCAGCACCATGCCGAGTATGAAAAACAGAGGGGTGATCAGCAAGATGCTTTCCAGAGCATCGATGTGATAGGAGCGATTCAAGGTGAAAGTCAGATAGGCAGCCAGCATCATGAATTCGCCGTGAGCAAAGTTGACAATGCGCATGACCCCATAGATGATGTTCATGCCGATGCCGACAAGACCATAGATGACGCCCACCAGGATGCCGGAAATGACGGCTTGAGTGATCATTGTCAACATGAAATCATTCATCAGAACAACCTAGTGACCCCGGGCGTCTCTCAGGCAAGCAACGCGCCTTCCACACCTTCACTTTACAATCTGTCGCAGAACAGGCCATCTCTGAAAAGCCGAGCCAACAATGCCGCGCGGCAGAAAAAGCATCAGGAGAATGATCAGCACCCCCAGCACCATCAGGTTCAACACTGGAAATCTTGACCAGATAAAATCGTCGACGCTGTACAGGCAGACGGCACCCAGAACTGGCCCGGTCACTGTGCCGAGCCCACCGAACATGGAGTAGACAATGGCCTTTGTGGTGATCATCAGATTAAAAGAAGTGTCTGGATCGACAATAGCTGTGTACCACGCCTCGATTCCGCCCGCCAGTGCTGGGAGAACCGCAGCCAGAATCCAGGCCTTCAGTCGACAGCGCGGCACATTTATTCCCAGAGTCTCCGCTGCGGCTTCATCGTCGCGGATGCAGCGGAGAGCAATTCCCAGCCGCGCCCGCGATAAATAAAAGGAGATGGCAACTGTGATCGCCATCAAGACTAGCA
This sequence comes from Deltaproteobacteria bacterium, assembly GCA_019309045.1. Classification (NCBI taxonomy): domain Bacteria; kingdom Pseudomonadati; phylum Myxococcota; class Myxococcia; species Deltaproteobacteria bacterium. Next base: position 81,362 of record JAFDGZ010000003.1, read on the forward strand.
TGAAGTAATACCCGACCAGAGGTTTGTACGCTTTTGAAAGCGTGATGCCAAAACTCCCGCCAGCCCATTGTGAAGGCAGGTTTGAGACGACAATGCGCAGCACCATTGCACAGCAAAAATTGACGATGGCAAAGTAAATGCCCTTCAAACGCAGGGTGGGGGCAAAGAGCAGTGAGGCAAGCCCCCCGGCTGCGCCTGCAGCGAGGATGGCCACGGGCATCGGCACGTGCAGGCGGCTCCACAAGACAGCTGTCACATAGGTGCCAATGCCATAAAACATCACATAGCCAAAAGGCAAATAGCCCACATATCCATAAATAATATTGAAGGAGCTGGCGAGGGTGATCCAGAAAAGCATATAAAAGACAAAGGGAATGCTCACAGGTAGAGCAGGCGCCGCAATCAAGGCGAACAGGCCCCCCGTGATCAGAATCCAGACAAACTTCGAATGGGCGGCAATCCTGTTCACTTTTCACCCCGGTTGTTCCGAAACTCACGGCGCCTGTATGCTGTACAGGCAAAACTTGTCAGGTCAGCACTGAGAGCGCCCCTAAAATGGCAGCGGCAACAGACAATCCTGCTGCTTTCTGCTCAGAGATCCACACCTCGAGGAGGTCCGGCACGGAAATGACTGTCATGGCGAGCCGCACTCAGGGAACGTAAACTGTGCAAAACAGGGGCTGTCGAGTTGAGCTCACCAGACTAGACGTTCAGGTATTTTTCCAGCTCCCAGGGGTGGATCGCGGTGGCAAATTCTTTCCATTCCTTTTCCTTGAGAGCCACAAACTGCTGCAAGAGCTTCTCTCCCAGTGCACTGCACAGCACTTCGTCAGCTTGCAAGGCCTGCAAAGCTTCTTTGAGATTCTCCGGCAGCTCGGCTATGTCTTTTTCTTTTCTCTCCTGTGCTGTCATGGCGTATACATTATCGTTGATGTAGGGCGGCGGCGTGAGCTTCCTGCTGATGCCATCCAGCCCGGCCACCAGGATGGCGCCAAAGGCCAGATAGGGGTTGCAGGAAGAATCCGGATTGCGGCTTTCAATTCGCCTCGCCCCGGGGCTTGAAGCGGGAATGCGCAGCAAACTCGAACGGTTGTTGAATCCCCAGCAGACATAAACCGGCGCTTCCCAACCCGGCACCAGCCTCTTGTATGAATTAACCGTGGGATTGGTTATTGCTGTAAGCGCGCCAGCGTGCACCAGCAGGCCGGCAATAAAGTGGAGTGCCGTATCTGAGAGATAGTTCTCCTTGTCTTGATCGTAAAAAAGATTGACGCCGCTCTGGCTGTCCCGCAAATTGAGATGGACGTGCATGCCGCAGCCGTATGTCCATACAAAAGGCTTGGCCATGAAGGTAGCGATGAGTCCCTTTTCAGCCGCAAAATACTTTACCACCTGGCGGTAAGTGATGGTGTTGTCTGCGGTGGCAAGGGCATCTGCATGGGCAAAGTTGATTTCGCTCTTGCCGTTGGGCACTTCGTGATGACTCTTTTCGCAGACGATGCCCACTGAATCCAGGGCCCGGCTCAAATCCTTTCGAAATTCAGCGCTCTTGTCGTAGGGAGGTATGTCGAAATATGAGCCTCGATCGTGCGGCAAGTAAGCTCCCTTTTCATCTTTTTCCAGTAGAAAGAACTCGATTTCTGGAGCAAGCAGCAAATCCCATCCCGGGCCAAACTCCCTTTTCATCTTGCCGACCATTTTCTTGAGCCAACTTCTGGGATCGCTTGGAAATGGCTGTTCACCGTCGGCCGTGTACACGTCACAGATGAATCGAGCCGTCTTGTTCTCTTTCTCCCCCCAGGGCAGAACTCGATAGGTGGTCAGATCAGGTTTAAGACAGAGATCGCTTTCGTTTACCGGAACATACTTGCATGACGAGCCGTCAAAGCCAATGCCTTCTGACAATAGAGCCTCGAGTCTTCGGGCAGGATGAATGACTTGCCTGATCACCCCGTCGATGGTCGTAAACTGGAAGGCAATGAATTGTATCTCATCCTTGGCGATCTGCTGGGCAGCCGACTGCACGTCCATCTTTGCTCCTTTTTCAGCTCTGGTCCAAGATCAAAAGGGTCTTTAGCAGTGTCTGCGCGCCCCTGCGGAGATTCTCGGTCTCCGTGTGCTCCTGAGGACAGTGGCTGACGCCATGCCTGCAGGGAATGAAAATCATCCCGGATTCAGTAATGCTGGTCATGTGAGCCGCGTCATGACCTGCCATGCTGACCTCTTCCAATGTGCCATATCCCAGGAAGCGGGCCGCCTCTTGTATGGCGCCCCTCACTTTGTCCGAAAAGTGGGTAGGCTGCGTGGCGTAGAGTTCTTCGAGTTGAACCGCCACCAACCGCCTGGTCTGTATTGTGCGGGCTGCCTCCTCAATGGCGCAAGAAATGCGCTGGATGCTCGCAGGATCAAAGCTCCTGACTTCTGCATCCATTTCCACCGCCTCCGGAGTGATGTTGATGGAATTGGGGAAAACATTGAGGCGCCCGATGGTGGCAACCGCCCTGCCCTGTTCGCTGCGGGCGGCGTCCTCCAGGGCGAGCACCAGTTCCGCTGCCGCACAGAGCGCATCCCGGCGATCAGCCATGGAGGTCGTGCCGCAATGGCTGGCCTCCCCTTCTATGCGGATGTGCTTTCGCTTGATTCCTGTAATGCCTGTTACGATGCCGATGTCTTTTTGCAGCCTTTCCAGATGGGCCATCTGTTCTATGTGGAGCTCCACGAAGTAGGCGATCTTTCCCGGCGCAATCTGGGCTTCCTGCAAGCGATCCAGGTCTCCCCCCAGAAAAGCAACCGCATCGCGTAAACTCCTTCCCTGATCATCGTAGAGTTCCAGCAGTTCTTCTTTTTTCAGTTTGCCAGCTACTCCCCGGCTGCCGAAAGTCGACAGACCGAAGGGATTCGGCTCTTCCGAGGAAAAAACCACCAGCTCAAAGGGGTGCTGCGTCAGAATTTCCAGCCGGTCCAGTGCCCTGAACGCTTCGAGAGCGCAGAAGACTCCTGCCGGCCCATCGTACTTCCCGCCGTTTCTCACCGAATCCAGATGCGAACCGCTCATGATGACCGGGGCGTCCTCGAGGCGTCCCTCTCTCCTGGCAAAAATATTTCCCAGTGGATCCAGGCGCACCTCAAGATGCAACTCTTCTTCGGCAATGCGAATAAAGAGGTTGCGAGCTTGCAGGTCTTCCTGGCTGAAGGCTATACGGGTCACCCCCCCGGCATCGTCTCTGCCAATGTCGGCGAAGGTCTCGATGAGCTCATGCAGTCGTTCGCCATCCAGAGAGTTCTTGATCTGCTCGGCAGTGACTTGTAGGTCTCTCACGATTCTCGTTATCCCGCTAGTCTAGACAAAAATCTTGAGGTGGCGCGCAAGTTCTTCAAATTCCATCAATAGGGCAGCGGATTCACTCTGGTTCATTCTGCCCACCTCGGTGACCATCATGTTGAACAGGCAGAGCACAGAACAGTAGGAATCAAAAATTGTGCTGAAGGTGATTGGAATGACAACAGAAAGTTTGCTCAGGGAAACCAGAGGAGCATCAACCTTGTCAGTTATGCCCACAACAGAGATGTCTCGTCCCTGGCAAAACTCAACCAGCTCAATGGTCTCCCTCGGATACCGGGGGAAGGCCAGGGCGATGGCCAGATCCTCTTTCCCCATCTGCAGCAGCGTGTCAAATTCCGCTGTGGCGCCAGTAGTGATGGCACAGACACGACGCTTTACTTTGCCGAGAAAATAGGAAAAATACTGAGCCAGGGAAGAAGAGCCTCTGGTGCCTATAACAGCTACCCGGTTGCTGCCATTAATGGCCTCCACTGCCCTGTCGAAAGCCTCCTGTGGGAAAAAGCGGGCAAAATGGCTGAGCGTGCGTATTTCCCGTAAGATGATGTCATGTTTTTTCTGCAGGCTCAAATTGAAGCGATCTGCAGAGGTCAGCTCCGCTTTCAGCAGCGACTGAAAGGCTTCCACAAACAGGTGATACCTGGGAAAGCCCAATAATTGGGCGAAGCGTATGACTGTGGGTTGACTGACTCCAATTTCCTGAGCCAATTGCGTTGCTGTAAGAAAGGCCACATCGTTGTGGTTGTTGAGCAGATAACTGGC
>JAFDGZ010000004.1 GCA_019309045.1 Deltaproteobacteria bacterium
TCGAGTTTTGAGACTGTCCCAGGCTGGCCCGAGAGTCAACCCACCCATCCCCGAAATCCTTACCTTTTGGTAATCCTCCAGTAAAGTTTTGGCCATCTTCCTGGTGATAGTATCAGCCAGAATCAGCTGGAATTCCTGACAGTGGCGAACAAACCAGAGAACACAGGAGGATTACTATGAAAAAGATGCAGCAGAAAGCAAGTCTGGCCAGCATGAGCTTGTGGACGCTAAGCCGAGTGTTCCAGTTTGGAGGGATATTTCTACTTCTATCAGCTCTCATCTGGGGCTTTAGTCAGCCCGCAGCGGCTGATGGCTCCCTTCCTCTTCCCTGGGGATGGGCCTGCAGCAATACCTCGGTGTATGCTTTTATTGCATGCAAGCATGAAGCGAAGGATGACTACTGGATCGCCAGAGGGAACTGCCGCAATATTTCTGATCGGGAAAGCCGCAGAGACTGTATGGCTGAGGCAAAGGATTCACTCCCTGAAGCGATCCAGGAATGCCGGGACCAGTTCTGGGCTCGTCTGGAGGTCTGTGATGCCATAGGAGAAGCGCCCTACGATCCCCTCCCGGAGATCGACCAGAATGATTTTGTTCTTCCCGGCAATATCACTGCGGCAAACGCAAACCCTTACTTCCCTCTGGTGCGAGGCTACAAGTGGACTTACCATACCAAAGAGGGCGATGAAATTACTGAGACCACCACCGACGAGGTGCTGAAGGTAACCAGAGAGATCATGGGGGTTCAGTGTGTTGTGGTTCATGATGTGGTGTATGATGGCGATTCAACCGATCCAGAAGATGTCAAGGAAGACACCTATGACTGGTATGCCCAGGATAAGGAGGGCAACGTGTGGTATTTTGGTGAATTTTCTTTAGACTATGAGGAAGAACTGCCCAGCATGGAAGGTTCGTGGATTTTCGGCCTGGAAGGGGCGAAGCCCGGCATCATCATGCCTGCCGACCCTGTAAAGGGGGATGTCTATCGCCAGGAGTTCTCCCTGGGTGATGCCGAGGATATGGCAGAAATACTTGGTGTGGGCGTCTCCCCCGGCTCGGAAGTACAGGGATTCGAATGTGCCGGTACCTGCGTCAAGACCAGGGACTACAGCCCAATCGAGCCCGACGTGGTGGAATACAAGTTTTACAAGAATGGCGTGGGTGTAGTTCTAGAGAGAAATCCAGACACCGGAGAGCGAGTGGAGTTGGTGGATACGAATTTCTGAGCATCGAGATTAACAAATGATACGGCCCGCGCGCCAGTTGGTGCGCGGGCCAATAATAGCCTCAGACGGCTAAAGCCGCTGCCCTCGGCAGAGAAGCTGTTGTCTTCATTAGCTCAAGGTCAAAGTAGCAGTGGCAAGGCTCCTTCTTCGAGTTGCCTGCAGGGAAATTTGGCGATCAGTTCATGGGCTCGACTTTCTTTGCCGTTGCAGACAAGAGAACAGGTCAAATGAAAAGGACAACCCTTTTTTCCTTCCTCTTCTTTTTCACAGTGTCAGCAAGTGTGGTGAGTGCCAGCAGTAGGCAACCGGAGCATATCCTTGTTTTCGCCAGCAATGGGGCTGTTCTGGTGAGAGTGGGGCTGGGAGACGACCTCTGCGCTAGAATACAGCACAGCACCATGGACGGCATTCCGGTAAATGTTGCTATCTCCGTGGTCTTTTCTCGAATACGTTCGCTATGGCTCGACGAGAAACTGACTGAAGTAACAATCCAGCGAACGTTGAAATACGACCTTACCAGGAAAAACTATGTGGTGTTGGATGACAACAGTTCGCAGGCGCTCCTGACCACGCCCTCCTTTACTGAGGCCATGCACGTGCTCTTCTCTGTGGAGCACCTGAAATTGGCTCCCACCACAAAGCTTCATAAGGGTGAGCATTACCAGATACGGGCCCGCGCTGAGGTGACGAAAAAAGGGATTCCTCCGATTTTGAGGCCGCTACTTACTATTTTCCCTCGCTACTCCTGCAAAACTGATTGGTACGTGCTGGACTTTTCTAATTAGCTTCTCGAGAGATAAAGACCGAGCCAAGAGTTTACCTTTGCCGGCATACCCGAACTTATTGCAGGGATTTGGAGAATTATGCTAATTAGGAAAAATAGGGAACAGACATGCACCTGGAGATGCGACAACAGGGTTCGGCTTCCTCTCATCATCAAGATTCAACTGAAGGTTTTTTCTTTCTGACGAATTTCTGCGAAACACACGAGGTGATTGTCAATGCGTGTACTGCTGGTTGAAGATGATATGAAGATTTCCTCTTTCATTGGCAAGGGGTTGAAAGAGGCGGGGTATGCGGTGGACTATTCCCATGATGGTGAGGATGGCCTGCACATGGCTCTCTCTGAACCTTACGACGCGGCAATCATAGACATCATGCTGCCGAAGCTTGACGGTTTGACTCTTATTGAAGAGCTCCGCAGACAGAAAAAAACCACGCCAGTACTCATTCTGAGCGCCAAACGCTCGGTAAGCGATCGAGTGAGGGGTCTGCAGCAGGGCGGAGACGATTACCTCACCAAACCCTTTGCCTTTGCCGAGCTGCTCGCCCGGTTGCAGGCCCTTATCCGCAGGGCTACAGGCAAGGCGGAGCCCACTAGCCTGGAGGTGGCTGACCTTTGTCTAGATCTCCTCTCACGTGAAGTTAGGCGAGCAGGAGAAAAAATCGATCTGCAGCCCCTGGAGTTTTCTTTGCTGGAATACCTCATGCGCAACGCGGGAAAGGTAGTGTCCAAAACCATGATCATGGAACACGTCTGGGACTACAACTTCGATCCACATACCAATGTTGTGGAAGTGCGAATCTGCAGACTGCGTGACAAGATCGACAAGGGATTTGCCAGCAAGCTCATTCACACCGTCTACGGGGTAGGGTATGTTCTCAAAGAAGATAAGTAGCATGGGGAGGTCACTGGCCTTCCGCCTCACCCTCTGGTATGCGGGGATATTCACCATTTCCACGGTGGCAGCATTCCTGGCCTTTTATCTCCTTCTCAGCTCAGTCATGGAAAAAAACAGAGATCTTGACCTGGCAAGCGACCTGGAAGAGTACTCATCAATGCTCGCCACGGACGGTTTTGCCAAAGTAGAGAGCGAACTCCTCAGAGACGCCCAGTCAGATGGGGTCGGCAAAGTATTCTATAGATTGCTGTCACTTGACGGTGAAGTCCTGGCCTCCACTGACATGTCACCATGGGAAGGGATAGGGATAAATGGCAAGGCTCTAGGCCAGCTGACTGCTGGTGGGGGCCAGATTTTCGAAACAGTTGCCCTGCCAGGGCATGAATATCCGGCGAGAATAGTCTACGGCAAGATCGGTCCCGGCACAGTATTGCAAATAGGCGAGTCCGTGGAAGAAGACGGTGAATTTCTGGGGTTGTTGCGGGAGATATTTGGCAGGGTAGTGATTTCAGTGATGTTTCTTGCCACTATCATCGGATGGTTTATGGCCAGGCGTGCCCTGGCTGGTATAGAGCAGGTGACCAATACAGCTCTAGAGATATCCGCAGGGACCCTGGACAGACGTGTCGCCCTGGCCTCCAAAGGAGGGGAGGTGGAACGGCTGGCAACCGCCTTCAATCAGATGCTGGACCGCATCAATGTGCTCATTAAAGAGATGAAAGAGATGAGCGACAATATAGCCCATGATCTGAGAAATCCTCTGGCAAGAATCAGGGGCACGGCTGAGCTGGTCCTGACCACCAACAGCACTCCGGAAGAATTCCAGGCTATGGCCGCAAACACGGTGGAGGAGTGTGATCGGCTGCTTGCCGTAGTCAATACAATGTTGGATATATCTGAGGTAGAGTCTGGGGTGGGGAGCCTGCAGAGGGAGGAGGTGGACGTTGTCCGCTTGATCCAGCAGGCGTGTGACCTGTTCCGTCCCATTGCAGAAGACAAGAAAGTGCTCATAGAGAAAAGCATGCCCAGGCACTGCATCCTCCAGGGAGATCCACAGAAGCTGCAAAGACTGGTTGCCAACCTGCTTGACAATGCCTTGAAATACACCGGGGCTGGGGGAAGCGTCAGGGTGACCTTGAAAGATGATGATAATCATGTGTTCATTTCTGTCGCCGACACGGGGATCGGCATTACAGCGGCAGATTTGCCCCACATCTTCGACAGGTTCTATCGGGGCGACAAGAGCAGATCAGAGCCAGGTATTGGACTCGGGCTCAGTCTAGTCAGAGCTATCGCCAGATTCCATGGCGGGGATGTGCGTGCAGAAAGCTGCCCAGATAAAGGAAGCATCTTTACGGTGACTCTTCCGAGAGGTGCAAAAGGGAAGAAGGCCTCACGCCGTCCAGGAATCGCTTGATGTCTTGACAGCGTGAGGTTTCTGGAGTGTTCTCAATAGGCAGAGCGTATCCAACCTGTGCTCTTGTCCACCATGATTCTATCCACCAGGGAGCCGTCCTTGGTGGTAATGTCCGCCTGAAAGACATTTCCCTTGTCCTCGATCTTGCCGAGCTTCAGATTAGGGTTTCTGGTAGAGGCAAGATAGTTGTTCAAAATAGTCTCTGCATCTTGCTTTTGCATGGGCTTCTGGGGTTGCTGTTGGTATTGGGACCCCGGACCATAGCCAGGTCCCATTTGCCGTTGCCCCATGCCGTAACCCTGCTGTCCACTCCGGCCCATCATGCCGGGTCCTCCCCGGCGCCAGCCCTGTCCCATCATCCCGGGTCCCATGCCCCGGCCTCCTCCATGCCGAGGGCCGCCATAAGGACAGTTCCAGCTTCCCTGCTGCTGAGGTCCATAACCCTGGGTGGGTCCACTATGCTGACCCATGGCTCCAGGGCCCTGAGCCTGGGCGTAAAGGGTGGCCAGACCAAAGAAGGCAGCCAAGCCGACCACTACACCTATTGCTATTATCTTTTTCATGAGATCTCCTTTGCTGAATTGCCGCTGGGCTCTGTCATCTTTTCAAGTATAACCGGGGAAAGATTCTCCGGCACTGATCCAGAGCCAGTTATATCTCTTTGCCTCTCAATATGGCTGTTCCAATATCTCTTTCATCCTGAAGTATTCTTCCTGACTGAGCTCTCCCCTGGCATATCTTATTTTGAGTATTGACAGTGAATCATTCCTGTCGTTTTCCAGCCTGTTCCTCCTCGGTCTCAAGGCAGCTGCCAGCTTACCGATGAGATAAATGATGGCTAGAATGATCATGCCCCACAAGAGAATGGAAAAAAGATTACCAGGCCAGAAGTGGCCACCCCAGGAAAAAAATGGAAAATATCTGCATCCCCACATGATCTCACCTTGAGTCGAAGGGGGAGGGGTGGGCTCTCCTCCCCCAGAGTCAGTTAACTAGCGCCAGCAGTAGCCGCCTGCATACGGTCCCATGTGATGTCCTCCATGATAACCATGAGCACCACCACCCCAGCTCTGCAGTCCATGCTCCTGCGCCTTGAGCCGGAGCTGCTCCTGAAGTTGAAAGATTTCTCGAGAAAGCTCGGCAGTTCTCCTGGGGTCAGGATTGGGCTGGGCCATGAGCGCAACGTACTCCGCCCTCTTGGCAGCCAGATCGCTTCTCAGTTTTGCAGTGTCATTGAGAAACTGCTGTTGAACGGTTGGATTGGTATTGGCATAGTAGCCACATCCCGGGCCCCATGCGCCCCAGCCTCCACCAGGACCCCACCAGGCCAGGGCCTGGGAGCCAACAAAACCCAATGCTGCCACTGTGACCAGTACGATAATTAACTTTTTCATCTCTACCTCCTTATCGTGTTGTTTTATTAGTCTTGGAGCCAAAACCAGGGCTCTTTGCCCAGCGGTATAGCGCAAGAGGCGTGCCACAGGCGGGAGATAATTTGTAACTATTTGATTATATAGCATAAGCTTTAATATCTGGATGTCAGGTCAGCGGCAGGGCAGCCACGACAGGGGATAGGGTGAGTAAAAAATACACACTTTCTGCATCCGGAAGTGTTTACAAAGTATCCAGGTCAGGTTATCTAAGAGGGGGGCAGGGACAGGAGGCTGGGAGGTTTGCATGGTAGGAAGTTCTGAGAAGACGACGCTTTGCGCTGCGAACCCTTAGCCTCTCACTCAAAATTAGCTTGAATGGAGTTAATTCTTGACGGACCGGGCTAGGGGCAACGCCCAGACGAGGCAACAAGAGACTTCAAATGAAGTTCGAGACTATTAGAAAAAAGCGGCTAGGAATGTACCTTTCTCCCTGGGTAATTGTGGGAGGAGTGGTCATTTTGCTCACGGTGGTCATGACGCTGGCGGTGAGAAATATTAATCGGGAAAAGCGCTACATGTCTCAGCTCCTTCTGGAAAAAGGCGCCGCCCTGATCAGGTCGTTTGAGGCTGGAGCCCGCACCGGCATGATGGCCATGATGTGGGGTGGTGATCAGGTCCAGAATCTGTTGGAAGAGACGGCGCGGCAGCCAGACATTGTCTACCTGGCAGTGACTGATGAAACGGGCTTGGTCCTGGCCCACAGTGACACGAGTCAGATTGGTCGCAGACTCATGGAGCCGAGCACACTTGCAGCACTGCATCCCAGTGCAGTTGTCCAGTGGAGGCTGACTGATTCGCAGAGAGTCCGTCGGGTTTTCGAAGTTTACAAGTATTTCCAACCGCTGGCAAATTGCGGCCATGAGAGGCTGGGAAGACGGCGCGGCCACATGGCTGCTCCAATGATGAAGCGCTGGAAAAACGACTGGTGTTTCCCGGATGAAAAGAGCAAGCAACAGAGGATTATATTCGCTGCCTTTGATACCACACCATTCTTGGAGGCGCGCAGGGAGGACATACGCAATACCATGGTGCTGTCAGCGGTGCTGCTGCTCCTCGGTTTTGCCGGGTTCGTCTCCCTTTTCATAGCCGAGAGTTACCGGGCCACGAACCGGGCGTTGCAGGACACCAGCGCCTTTGCCAACGAGGTGGTGCGGAGTCTTCCCGTGGGTCTGATCGCTACGGACAGAGACGGCCGCATTGCCTTTCTCAATGAAGCGGCTGAAAAAATAACTGGCTCGACCCTGGCTCAAGTCCGAGGCAAACCTCCTGAAGAGGTATTTTCCAAACAGTGGTGCAACTTCAAGGAGATCCTGGAAAGTGGCCAGGCAGTACTCGAACGGGAGATGGAGTGCTTTTTCTCAGCAGAAGCACCTATGCCTCTGAGTGTGAGTGGCTCGAAGATCATCAATGAAGAAGGAGAATTTGTCGGTAATATCCTCATACTTAGAGACCTGGGCGAAGTCAAGAGGCTGCAGGCTGAAATTCGCCGCCAGGAAAAGCTGGCCGCCCTCGGTAATCTGGCAGCAGGCGTGGCCCACGAGATCAGGAACCCTCTCAGTTCCATCAAGGGACTGGCTGGCTATTTTGGGGACAAATTCGATGAGGGCAGCGAAGACAGAGAGGCAGCTGCAGTAATGGTACGTGAGGTTGACCGTTTGAACAGGGTAATCAGTGAGTTGCTGGAATTTGCCAGGCCTTCGGAGCTGCGACTCCGAGAGATGAATGTCAATGAGGTCTTGCAGCACTCGGTGCGGCTCATTCAAGAAGATGCCAGGGCCAGTGGTGTGAAGCTGGAGGTGGCCTTGGCAGACGACCTGCCGTCGGTGTTCATTGATCCTGATCGTTTTTCTCAGGCCATACTCAATCTCTGCCTCAATGGGATTCAGGCCATGACCGAGGGGGGAATTCTGTCAATAAGCAGTATGCTGACCCGCAATCGCCGAGTGGCCGTTGAGATTGCTGATACTGGGCCTGGCATTCGAACTGAGGAGCTCTCAAAGGTGTTCGATCCGTATTTCACCACAAAAACCAAAGGAACAGGATTGGGTCTGGCCATTGTGCACAAGATAGTGGAGGCTCACGGCGGAAACATCAAAGTAAAGAGCGAAGTTGGCAAAGGTGCGCTCTTTACCATTTATCTGCCTGCCTCGGCTGGTGGAATCGAGAGGAATTGACTATGAACCAGAAAGCCCAGGCACGAATTCTGGTGGTTGATGACGATGCCTCGCATCTCACTGTGCTGCTTACTATCATCAAGAACTGGGGCTATCGGGTAGAAGGAGCAGATGACGGCAGTATGGCAGTGGACAAGGTCAAGGATAATCCCTTCGACCTGGTGCTGATGGACGTTCGCATGGCGGAGATGAGCGGCATCGAAGCCTTGAAACTGATCAAGGAATATAATCCGGCAATTCCCATTCTCATCATGACGGCCTACTCCTCTATAGAGTCGGCGGTGGAGGCGCTCAAGGCAGGAGCCTACGATTATCTTACCAAGCCCCTGGACTTCGACGTCCTGAAATTGACTCTGGAGAGGGCCCTGGAGCACACCAACCTCAAGGAGGAAATTCGCACCCTTAAACAAAGGCTTGTTTCCGATTTCAAACTGGACAAGATTATTGGCAAGAGCCCGGCAATGAAGGAGCTGCTGGAGATGGTGGCCATGGTGGCTCCATCCGAGGCCACTGCTCTGATTACCGGCGAAAGCGGCACCGGCAAGGAGCTGATCGCCAGGTCCATTCACTACAACAGTGGCCGCCAGGAGGGTCCGTTGGTTATCGTCAATTGTGCTGCTCTGACTGAAACTCTGCTGGAGTCGGAACTGTTCGGCCACGAGAAGGGAGCCTTTACCGGTGCAGACAGAAGACGGGAAGGACGGTTCATGCAAGCCAACAAGGGGACCATCTTTCTCGATGAGATCGGCGAGATGTCGCCAATGATGCAGGCCAAACTGCTCCGGGTCATCCAGGAAAGGGAGATACAACGGGTGGGCAGTGATGAGAGTCTCAAGGTTGATGTTCGCATCCTGGCAGCCACCAACAGGGACCTTCAGGATGAGGTCTCGGCAGGCAGGTTCAGAGAAGATCTCTATTACCGTTTGAATGTGGTTACTTTGCGAGTGCCGCCATTGAGGGAGCGACGCGAGGATATCCCTCTGCTGGCGCAACACTTTCTGGAAATATACAGCAAGAAAAACAGGAGACAGCTCAAAGGCTTCAGCCCTGTGGCTATGGACATGCTCCTCAAGTACGAGTGGCCTGGTAATGTGCGCGAACTGGAGAATGCAGTGGAAAGGGCAGTCATACTCTCCCTCGGCGACTACATAACCGAAACAGAATTGCCTATGAGTATAACCAAGGGGTACTCGCCCGTCCAAATGGTCCCCTTGATGGCCCAGGGAGCAACTTCTGGGCGCTCACTCGAGGAGATCGAAAAAGAGGCAGTGTTGGCCACTCTCGAGGCAGTGGGCGGCAACAAGAGCGAGGCGGCCAGAAGGCTGGGGATTACCAGAAAGACGCTGCACAAGAAGCTGCAGAAGTATGAAAAAGAAAGAAAGCCAAGAGGCTGAGCGGGGCTCCGGCTATCCCAGTTGTGCTCTTGTGGGCAGGGTATGTTTGTCGCTTTTGATGATCTGGAGTTTTAGAGCAGAAGACAATGTCTTCACATATAGATAGTGCCGCGATGGTTCTCGTCTTATACACAGAGTCACTTGTTTCTATTGCAATGCCGCCAAGCTCCCGATACGTTGGAGCAAGGGTGATGCTAAGGGCGGCCAGGGCTATGTACCATACTATGTACTCGGTGATTTTCCCATCCGGAAAGACGTGCCGCCACCCAAAGGAGCTCGCAGCCTCTTGAAACTCAACGTCTGGACCTCGGATCCCAATTATGTCTGGACCAACGGTCAGAAAATCCTGGACTTCTGGGTATCTCACCTCAAGTAAGTTGTTGACTCCATCCCGGGCGTGCTCCTCCGGGTGCCACCCGGGTTTTCTGAAGATGATTCATTGGAAGCCGTTTTCTCTCCCACAAAAGAATCGTTGGCAGTTACCTTCAGCAAGATTCGCAACTACCTTCGTCAACCTCATGTCATAATATCTCTGATCCTTCTGGCCCTCCTCCTCATCATTGTAATCATACCTTTTTTAAAGATGATAAAAGACACCTTTGTCTGGCATTTTGCCGACGTACGGTTGTTTAGAAGCGCCAGTCCGGGGGAGTTTACTCTTTTTCACTGGAGAAGGATCTTTGCCAGCAGCCTTACCAGGAACATCCTGGTGCGTCCTCTGTGGAATTCCCTTGCTACTGCTTTGAGCGTCTCCTTGTTTGCCATGCTTATTGGCTCGGTGCTTGCCTGGCTGGCGGTCAGAACCGACCTGCCGCTACGCGGCTTTGTTGCCACCGCCGTGGTACTGCCATACGTCATTCCCTCCTACATTCATGCCCTGGCCTGGTTGAGTCTCTTCAAGAACGACCGGGTAGGGGGAGTAGCCGGCCTTTTTCAATTCTTCACCGGCATCAGCCCACCCAACTGGCTGTCTTACGGCTACTTTCCAATTGTTTTGACTCTGTAGGTGCATTATTTCCCCTTTACCTTTCTGTTGGTGTCTGCTGCCCTGACAAGCATTGACTCGAGCCTGGAAGAATCTGGAGAGATCTTTGAGGCAACGAGAGTGCACATCTTGCGCAAAATTACCTTTCCCCTGGTGCTGCCTGCCTTGATGTCTAGCTTTATTCTCACTTTTTCCAGGGTGGTGGGCACCTTTGGCACTCCCTATTTCCTCGGGACCCCAGTGCGCTATTACACGCTGGCAACGCAGATATATGCAAATATTATGAACAGGGTGCCTTCAGTGGGCTACATTCTTGCCTTTATCCTGATTGCGATTTCTTCGAGCATCATTCACTTCAACCAGCGTATAATCGGCAAAAGAAAAAGCTTCGTCACTATCGCCGGCAAAGGCTTCAGGGTCGTGCGCACCCCCCTGGGAAAGATGCGTTACCCTCTACTGGCGGCCGTTGGCATGCTCCTGATAATCTCAGTTGTGATGCCCTTTCTTCTCATACTCTGGCAGACGTTTGCTTTATATAGCAGCGACTATTCCCTCGAGCATCTGACGCTGCTCTTCTGGATAGGCAAGGGTGGTACAGCCTTTGCTGAAGGTGAGGCGGGTCTGCTGCGCAACCGTGCCATCATCAAGGCTGCCTGGAACAGTATCAAGCTTGCCCTGGTGGCATCCTGCTTTGCTGGCTTTTTTGGCATTTTCATAGGATACGCAGTGGTCAAAGGTCGCAACACCAGGCTTGCTCATCTGGTTGAACAGACTTCTTTTCTACCCTACCTGGTTCCAGGCATCGCTTTCGGGGCGCTCTATCTGTCCCTCTTTACGCACAAGATCGGCCCCATACCGGCTCTCTATGGCAGTTTCTTGCTGTTGGCCCTGGTCTGCATTGCCAAGAATCTTCCCTTTACCGGCAGGGTAGGCATTACCTCCATGATGCAGATCGGCGGAGAACTGGAGGAGGCCTCGGAGACCCTGGGAGCAAGCTGGTTCTATCGCTTCAGAAAAATTATCCTGCCGCTTTCGTTTCAGGGGGCACTTTCTGGCTTTATTCTGGTGTTCATTACTGTAATGCGGGAGCTTTCGCTTATTATTCTGCTGGTGAACCCTGGTACCAGGACGCTTACTACCATGACTTTCCGCTATGAAGAACAGGGATACACCCAGTTTTCCAGTGCTATCAGCGTCATGATTATCATCATTGTCGTGGTTGGCGAACTTCTGTCCAAGAGATTAGCGAAAGAGAAGGTAATCCAGAGATTGAGCGAGTAGAGCAGATGTCTGCACCTATTGTGGAAGTGAGAAACCTTACCAAGAAGTATGGTGATGTGGTGGCAGTAGATGATGTTTCATTTGTCATCGAGGAGAAAGAGTTTCTAGTGTTGCTCGGTCCCTCGGGGTGCGGCAAGACTACAATGCTGCGGATGATAGCAGGTCTAGAGGTTCCTACTTCTGGGGAGATCTATCTGAAGAATTCCCTGGTTTTCTCGAGCAAGAAAGGGGTCTTCATCCCTGCCCGGGAGCGGGACGTTGGTCTGGTGTTTCAAAGCTATGCCCTCTGGCCCCACATGACTGTATTCGACAACATAGCCTTCGGCCTGCGAGTAAAGAAAAAGGATAGAGAGACCATCAGCAAGAGTGTGGCCCATGTGCTGGGGTACATGCAGCTGGCAGGCATGGAGCAGCGATATCCCCAGGAGATGAGCGGTGGCCAGCAGCAAAGGGTTGCTCTGGCAAGAATGCTAGTGAGTGAGCCCCATATCTTCCTCATGGACGAGCCCCTGTCCAATTTAGATGCAAAACTGCGGCTGGAAATGCGGGCTGAGATCAAAAATTTGCATCTACAGACGAATGCAACTACGGTTTATGTGACCCACGACCAGGTTGAAGCCCAGACCATGGCTGATCGGATTGCCGTTATAAACAGAGGACGGGTAGAGCAGCTGGACACGCCGAAGAATGTTTATCATCAGCCCCGGACGCTTTTTGTGGCAGATTTCATCGGCAGTCCACCCATCAACCAGCTGCTTGGCAGAGTGCAGCAGTCGACCGATACCGACGCTGCGGGCCTGCAAGTGAAAACCGCGTTTTCATGTTGGCAAACGGCATACCACGGCCTGAAAGACGGCCACCAGGTGGTACTGGCAATACGCCCGGAAAATGTGGCCCTGGTGTCAGAGCATGGCCTGAATACAATCGAGGCCAGAGTTCAAACGGTTCTGCCCTCAGGCCCGGAGACAGTATTGAAGGTTGCGCATGAGAAAGAACTCTTCAACGTCCTGGTTATGAGGGAGGTGGAAGTGCGACTGGGAGAGACCATTCTCGTACATCTTCCTGTAGAACACATCTTGCTTTTCGACTATAACTCTGGGGAACTCCTGCCATCAAGGTGAAGTCCATGGTGAACGCGAAACTTGAAGTGTTCAAAAAAGAAATCATTGAGGCAGCGGCTTCGGTTCTCGCCGCCATTGAACATAATCCTCAGACAACCACAGTGGTGCATCACAATGATGCTGACGGTCTATGTGCCGCAGCCGCTCTGCTCAGGGTATTCAAAACCCTGTCACTTCCCTGTTGTCTCTTGCCAGTAGAAAAGATTCACGAACTCATCGTTGAAAAAATCCATGACCGCCACCAGGGTGTAGTTTTCTATGCCGACCTGGGAGGGCAGTCTTCTCACCTCATCGGTAGACATGCCGCTGGCAACAGGCTTGTGGTCATTGTGGATCACCATTTGCCGGGTGGAAAGACGCCGGCCCAGGTGGTTCACCTCAACCCGGAACATTTTGGCATAGACGGCGATACGGAAGCTTCGGGGGCCGCCGTCTCTGCTTATTTCGCAGAGCAGCTGCTGAGGCGGTCAGGGGTGGAATCGGCGGCTGTTCAGGGCGAACTGGCCCTGTTTGCAGTACTCGGTGCCTATGGGGATGGACAATTCCAGGAAATGGAGTTGCTCGGACTCAATAAGAAGCTGCTGGCTGCAGCAATTGCCAACGGTTACTTGCGCAGCGCTGAGCGGACTCTTGTTGTGCCCACTATGGGGGCCAGGACAGTGGCAGAGATCACTGACATACTGAACCTCCTCGGTTCCGTCGGCTTTCAGGAGAGCGGCCCGCAAGTTGCCGTGCGCTTCCTTCTTGGAGAAGACCAGGGGTTGGCGCTGCAGAAAGCTGCCAACCTGGCCGCCCTCAGGGAGCAAAGCTTCGAGGCTGAGTTGCAACGAATTCGCCAGGGAGCACTGCAGCAAAGCGTCCATGTTCAATGGTTGGATGTCAGAGACCGATTTCTACCCATGGGTGTCAAGGCAATCGGTCTGTTTCTGGAGAGACTCATTGCCGAGCAGCTCGTAAAGCCGGACAAATATCTCGTTGGTTTCCAGCACTTTCCTGAATCCGTACCAGGCGTGGGGGAAATAGGCCTGGTGCTGACAAAGGTTTCCGCCCGAGTACCTCCTGCCCTCAAGAGGCGGATAATCGAGGGGCTGCAGCCAGATCTTATGCATTTGCTGCCTGAGGCGACCAGGATCGTGGGTGGGACTGCTGACGGTTGTCACAGATTTTCAGCAGCATCGCTTGTTGAACGGGGCAAGGAGGAAGCATTCGTGGCAGCCTTGGAACAGGCTCTAATTCTGGAAGTCACTGGCAGGTGAACAATAAAGAAAAATTTATTTGCCTCCGTCGAGAGCGAGAGAGAAGGAATCCTGCCTACTCCTGTCTTCGGTAATACTTCATAGCTTCTGGAATCAACTCCTCTATCTTCCTGATGCGGGTCTCGTCCGAGGGGTGTGTGCTGAGGAATTCGGGGGGGGCCTTGCCTTTTTTTTCTGCAGCCATCCTGCGCCAGAAGGGTACAGCCTCTCGGGGGTCATAGCCAGCCATGGCCATGAGAATGAGGCCCAAGTGGTCCGCTTCTTCTTCCTGCAAGCGGCTGTATGGCAGCAAAATGCCCACCTGAGCGCCCAGGCCGTAGGCTGCCATAAATAGTTGATTGGTTTGTGACGGATGCGTATCCAGGGCCACGGCCAGAGCGATTCCTCCCATCTGGTAGAGCAAGCCCTGGCTCATCCTTTCGTTGCCGTGCTTTGCTATGGCGTGGCCTATTTCATGGCCCATTACCACGGCGAGTCCGGTTTCATCCTTGGTGATGGGCAGTATGCCCGTATATACTACCACCTTGCCGCCAGGCATGGCCCAGGCGTTGACTTCGTCGCTCTCCACCAGGTTGAACTCCCAGTCATAGCCCTTCAGTTCCTGCGTGAGGCCGTGTTGGCTGAAATATTCCTCCACAGCCTTCTGGATGCGTTTGCCTACTCTTTTGACCATGGCCACCTGTTCTTTATTCTCGCTCAGTTTATGGCTGCTGAGGAACTTGTCGTACTCTTGGAAGCTCAATGCCAACATGGTGGAATCCGGCACCAGATCGAGCTGTGACCTGCCAGTAATCGGTACAGTGCTGCAGGCCCAGACAAGCGAGAACAGAATCAGAACCGCTAGCAAAAGGGCGGACGCTCTTTTTCGCATGGGAGCCACCTCATATACATGTGGGTAACTGTATGGCCATCTGCAAAGACTTTTGTTGCTGTATTTTAGCTTTTTCCTCCACATTTGTCACCATTGACTGCTCCAAGCCGGAACAGTTGACTGGATGCCCTTCTCCAGAGCGAGATTTTTTGGCGTTCAAGTCAAGGAGGTGGCCTGGGGCAGGGCTCCTATCTGACGGAGTAATTTCAGGGACTTCAGATCCTTCTCCAGGTGGTGGCGGAGGAGATCGATGAGCAGGGGGCGGCATTCCTCCCGCGAGCGTGGATGAAATCTGAGTCGCCACATTCGGGCTACCGGAAACAGTTGGGCCTGGCGGAGGAGCAGGATTGTTCCCAATGAAACGGCATAGCTGTCAGTGCTCCGGCTGTGCTCAGGGCAGCAAAGTGAGCCTGCTGCAACTGAAAAAGACCATCCCGCAGCAGCGTCTGGCTGGCGATGGCACTGAATACAACCTTGTAGATTTGGGGCAAAGCCGCTCAGACTGAGGACGCGTATCTGAAAAAGCAGGGAGATGCTTTCAGGATCACGACCCTTTTCCAGTTGCAGCAGATATTGCAGCAGCAAGTCAAACAGAGGGGGATTGGCCTGACGCTCAGGTGCAATGCCAAGGATCACCTCACAACCGAGGCTGCCGTAGCCCAGCCGTTCAATATCTGCTCGCAGCGAGGTGAAGGGATTTCTCAATTCGCTGGCATCGATGCGCACCAAGCCAGAAGCAGAGCGCTCAGCGTAGGTGATGCTTGCGTAGCAGAGAGGCTCCAGGGAATGGACAAACCTCTTCTTGCTGCGGCGCGCTCCCTTGGCAATGCCCTTCAAGAGCCCCGTTCGTCTGCTGAAAAAAGTAATCAGACGGTCTGATTCGCCGTAATCAGTTGTTCTGAGGATGATCGATCTGCTGCGGCGGATAATCATCTGCATTCCCTGCAGCCAAAATAGGCCCCACAGTTGCTGAGCAACCAACTTGACACAGAGTATTGTTGGCCTCCACTGCCGAGCTTGTCAACTCACAATGTACTTCAAAAAGATGGTGGATATGGAGAGATAGATGAGAATGCCGGTAATATCATTGGCTGTTGTCACGAAGGGGCCAGAGGCCACCGCTGGATCTATGCCAAAGCGCTTGAACATGATGGGCACCACTGTGCCCATGAATGATGCCACTGTGATGGCGCCAGCCATGGCTGAGCCCACAGTAAGCCCTAGAGCCGCATTGTGGTGCCACAATTCTGCACAGATGCCCACAGTGAGACCGCAGGCCGCGGCCATGATCAGACCCACCTTGACTTCCTTGAACACGGCGCGGCCGACGCTGCGCAAATCGACCTGACCCGTTGCCAACCCTCTCACCGTAATGGATGAGGACTGCAGCCCCACATTGCCGCCCATGGCTGTAATGACCGGCACAAAGGTGACCAGGACAATGGCATCAGCAAGGGTAACCTTGAAGAGCCAGAGCAAATATCCGGTCAGCAAGCCGCCGAAGAGGTTGGTGATGAGCCAGGGAAGACGCACGCGGGAAATCTTCCAGATCTGATCCCCATACACCAGTTCATCCTCATGGGTGCCTGCCATGCGCAGGACGTCCTCAGAGACCTCTTCTTCGATAATATCGACAATATCATCTATGGTTATCCGTCCTATGAGGCAGCCGTTATGATCCACCACCGGCGCGGAAATGAGATCGTACTTCTGGAACATCCTTGCCACATCCTCCTGGTCCATATCCACAGGAATAGGATGAATAGCAGTGTCCATGACCTCCGAGACTTTGTCCTCTGGCTTTGCCAGAATGAGCTTTCGCAGGCTCAACTGGCCCACCACCTTGTCGCTTTGATCTACCACGAAGATGTTGGCGAGCCCCTCCAGTTCGGCGCCATGCTCTCTGACGTGGTTGATGGCGTCTGCCACCGTGGACTCCAAGGGTACGGCCAGATACTCTGCCTGCATGATGCCGCCGGCAGTCTCTTCGCCATAAGCGAGAAGTCGGCGCACCCTGCGGGAGTCCCTGATGTCAACGTGCGCCAGTACTTCTTCCACCATTTCTTGTGGTCTGCCGGCAAGCAGATCGGCAGCATCGTCAGAGTCCAATTCATCAACAATTTCACCCAGTTGACGGTGGGAAAGATGGGCGACAATCTGATCTCTTGAGTACTCGGAGAGCTCTGAGATTACCTCGGAAGCGGTGTCTGTATCGAGCCTCTGAAACAATAACTTTTTTTCTGCTTCATCGAGTTGTTCGAAAAGATCAGCAATGTCTGCAGGGTGGAGTTGGGCGAGCAACTTGGTGGCCTCCGCCACCTTCTGTTCGTTGAGAAGTGATTTCAGCTTGTCGAGAAGAGTTTTGTTATCAATGCTCATGGGATTGTCAGGGGGACGGAGTTTCGGAATAGCTCTCCTGCATCAAGGCTGGATCTGGCAGGAGCAACTGGACAACCTGGCCGCTGGCCCCGAGAGGTTTTAGGGGCTTGCTGTTCAGAAATAGCTTTACTCCAGCAGCATTTCCTATGCGAAGCTTGAACTTGGATTTGGCTTGCCACTTCATAACCTCTCCTGATTTAAGGATATATTCAGACGGCTTCCTGTCATCGATGATAATTTTCAGCCAGGTCGGCTCGACTGCTTCAGCCCTGAGTTCATATGGCGCCGTCAGCGTGGGCTCCGGGGGAGTTCGGCTACCAGCGGCGAGCTGGAGTTTGACTGCAGGCTCTTCTTTCGGGGCGGCGGGCTTTTCTGCGGCAGATTGGGGCTGGGCCACAACCTTTGCGGTGGTGCTGCTCGGCTGCTCTTCTGGAGCTGGGGCTGCTACTTCCTCTTCTGCTGCAGCTGGAGAAGGCTCTGAACCAGGAGCTTTCACCGCCGAAACTGTCGAACCAGCTGCTGCTTCAGCACCGGGGCTGGATTTGGAGGACGGCTGTTTTTCAACAGCTGCAGAAGGTGCAGCAGTTTCTTGCGGGCCGACCTGAGGCAGGCCACCTGAGGGCAGCTGGGGCTGGAAGTGCAGAATCAACCAGAGGATTACCCCGGCGACGCCCAGGATGGCCGCTGCCCCTGCGCCCAGCAGGAGTCCTTTTCTCGTTCTCGAGCTGCGAATTTGTCGCTCATGAAACTTCACCAGGGCCTCGTCGCCTGTGCTTTCCTCTTCAATGAGATCCTGGTACCTGAGAACCACAGCCTCAGGATCCAGACCCACCCGCTCCGCATAGGCGCGCAAGAAGCCCTTCACCAGTACAGGTGCGGGCAGTTGCGTGGTGTTGCCTGCTTCCAGGGCATTGAGCATCAACAGACTGATTTTGGTATCGGCGACAATCTCTTCCAAACTAATGCCGCGCGCTTCTCGTTCCGACCTGAGATATTCTCCGAGACTTTTCATGGCCTCATTTCCCATTTTGTGGCGAGTTGCGGCGTTGAGTCCGTCAATAGACAATCTTTATATACGAACGTTCTCTGAGCCCCTTGAGCCATTGTCTAAACTTGCGATTCATTTCTTCCCTGTATAGCTTTGCGCGTATCCTGTCTCGCACCTCATCGAGAGACTTGGCAGCTGTTCTGTCTACCTCGACTATTCGAATGATGTGAACACCCCGGCTCGTTTCGATTACTGGACTCAGGTCACCAGGGCCGAGATCCTTGATGGCCTCTTCGATAACAGGATCCAGTTCGCCCTTGGAAAAGTAGCCCAATTCTCCACCCTCCGCCGCACCCGGACCTCTGCTGTAACGGCGAGCAAGGGCAGCAAAATCCTGACCTTGCTTGAGTTGCTGGAGTATATGGTGTGCCTGGGCGAGAACCTGCGAGCGCTCTTGTGCTGACATCTCCGGAGATAAGGGCAGGAAAATATCCTGGAGACGCTGTCTTGCCTTTTCCTGGAATTCTTGCAGATGTGCTTTGTAGTACTTGTCGATTTGCTCGTCTGTGATGACCGTTTTTCTTCTAACCTGCAGGTTGATTAGGCGGCTTCGCTTCAAATTGCTCTTGATGGTCTCCCTCAATTCCTCGATGGTCTTTCCTTCTTTACGAAGCTGTGCCTCGAGGGCTGCCTGGCTCATATGGTTTTCTCGACGTATCTTGTCCACAGCCTGGTCAATCTCGGCCTCGCTCACCGTGATTTTCAAGCGGCTGATCTCCTGCTGTGCCAGTCGTTCGTCGATCATGTTCTCTAATATTGTGCGGCGGATCTGGTCCAGAGATTCCTTGTTGTTTTTCACCAGGGGGTTCAGTCTTCTGAGGGCGATATACTGATCCACATTTTCTTCGAGCTCGCTCAGGGTAATAATGTCGTCATTTACGTAAGCAACGATGCGATCCACAATCTGCACAGCAGGTGCTGCTCGGGCCAGGAAAGCTCCCAATAAAATCATGAGAGTCAGGCAAAATGGAAGACGCTTGCCGTACATGAGCCATCCTAGAATATGCCGAGCGTCAAGATCTAACTGCCCGTACTCAAAACAAAAACGCGTAAATAAGTTTGATAACACGTTACTGTAACTTCTGCAAGAGCTTTTTCAGCTCCGCCAGGGATTGCTCTACTTCTCCGCAAGAGGTTTTCACCCGGAGGCGGAAGTCTGTAGATAACCTGAAACGTTCCGGCTCAGTGGCGGCCAGCTGCACCAGTTTTCCCACATCAATGTCCGGGTCTTCCACAAAACTGAGGGTAAAGAAGCCATCAGCTGCATCCAACCGTTTCACCCAGAGCTTCCGCAGTAACACTTTGAGCTCCAGAACCGCCAGCAGGTGCTTCGCCTCCTGGGGAAGCGGCCCGAATCGATCTACAAGTTCTTCCTGCATGCTTTGCAGACTCGCTTCATCATGAGCTGCAGCCAACCGCCTGTACATAAGGAGCCGTTGCCGGCCATCCTCTATATAGCTTGCTGGCAAATGAGCTGAAATATTGAGGTGAATTTCAGGCTCCACTGGTTCAATCAGCTGTTCACCTTTGAGTTCAGCTATGGTCTTTTCCATCAAGTGAACATACATTTCATAGCCTACAGCGGCGATGTGTCCGGATTGGGCTGCGCCGAGTATGTTGCCGGCGCCGCGGATTTGCAGGTCATTGAGAGCGATCTTGAAACCGGAGCCCAATTCAGTAAAATCCATCAACGCGGTCAAACGACGTTGAGCCTGGCGGGTGAGGAGATGTTCCCCTGGCACGAGCAGGTAAGCATAGGCCTGTTCTGATGAGCGTCCCACTCGCCCCCTGAGCTGGTATATTTGCGCCAGGCCGAACTTGTCAGCCCGATTGATGAATATGGTATTGGCTGCCGGGATATCCAGTCCTGACTCGATGATGGTGGTGCAGACAAGGACGTCGAGCCGCTGGCGGACGAAATCCAGCATGACTCTTTCCAGATCACGTTCCCGCATCTGGCCGTGAGCTACAGCCACTGTTGCTTCAGGAACCAGTTCCTTGATATGGTTGGCCATCCGGTATATTGTCTTCACATTATTATGGACAAAAAATACCTGCCCTCCACGTTTTTTTTCATGGAGGATGCCGTCTCTGATCACCGCATCGTCGAAGGCGCATATTCGCGTCACAATAGCGCGCCTATCTTCGGGTGCCGTGTCAATGGTGCTCAAGTTCCTAATGCCTACCAGGGACATGTGCAGGGTGCGAGGGATGGGCGTAGCGGTCAGGGTAAGCACATCCACCTGGGAACGCAACTTTTTCAGCTTCTCCTTGTGCCTGACGCCGAAACGGTGTTCCTCATCGATAATCAGCAGGCCAAGATCCCTGAAAAGCACATCATCTTGCAGCAGCCGGTGTGTGCCTATAATGATGTCTATACGACCTTGTCGTAGATCTGCCAGAATTTTCTGTTGAGCTGCCCGGCTCTTGAAACGACTGAGCACATCCAGAAATACAGGATAACCGTCGAGCCTTTCTTTGAAAGTAAGAAAATGCTGCTCGGCCAAAACCGTGGTGGGCACGAGCAAGGCGACCTGTTTGCCATCCATCACAGCTTTGAAAGCAGCCCGTAGGGCCACCTCAGTTTTGCCGAAGCCCACATCACCGCATATGAGCCGGTCCATGCACTGGCTGGACTGCATGTCGGCAAGCACATCGTTGATGGCTGCAGCCTGATCCGCTGTTTCCTCATGTGGAAAAGAGGCTTCGAATTCCCTGAAAATAGTGTCCGGCGGGGAAAACCGGGTCCCTTCCTTGAGCTGGCGTTCAGCGTAAATCTGCAGGAGTTCGCGGGCCATCTCCTGGATGGATTTCTGAACCTTCTTTCTGGTGGCAGTCCAACGTCTGTCCCCAAGTTTATCGACTCTGACGTGGTGCCCGTCGATGCCGATGTAGCGGTGCACCCTGTTGAGGCGATCAACAGGCAGGTAGAGTCGGTCGCCGTCCTGATACTCGAGAAAGAGGAAATCATTTGCCAGCCCATCGACTTTGAGATGGACCAGTCCCTGATATACGCCAATGCCGTGGTCGAGGTGAACCACGTAATCCCCTGGCTGCAGTTCGGCAAAGGAGTCAACTGGCCGTCCTGCTGCAGGGTGGCTCAAACGTCTTCTTCGCTGTTTGTCCCCGTATAGTTCCGTTTCGGTGACCACGGCCAGTCCCTCGTCAGCCCACAGGAATCCTCGCGGGAAATCTCCCAGAAGGATCTTTGTCACCGGGGCGTGGAAGGAAAGTTCCGTGAACTTGTGGCTGCTGAAGGTTGCATCCACACCATAGTCGGTAAGTAATTCCTGGACACGACGCGCCTGCTCAGCGGTGCGGCAGATGAGAAACGGGCTTATCCCTGACTTTTGCCACAGGAGCAGTCGGCGCGCCAGTGGTTCGAGCAGCCTTTGGCGCTCTGAATGGCTGGCGATTTCCTGTCGAAGACTGTCATGATCTTCCACGAGAAATCGGAGGGTTTTTCTCCTGGGCTGAGGAGAATGATCTTCCACTGGCAGACCACCCTGACGGATTTGTGGATAGCGCTCGCAGAACTCATGCAGTTCCTCAGGTTTGAGGAGATGGCTGTCGGCAGGGAGCAGCCAGCCTCCCTGGAAGAGGTCTTCGTCGTGTTTGCGCTCTGCCTCTGCGAATCGATCTCTCACCTCTCTGGCAATTGCCCCAGGGTTGGAGAGAACAACTACGGCGGACCCTGGCAGATAATGGAAGAGAGACTCCAGCTGCTGGTAGTACAGGGGCAGCAGCCGATCAATGCCAGGATAGTGCTGGCCACGGACCGCCCGGCTCAACCATGAGTCCAGTCTGCTTCGACCCTCGGCTGCCTCTCTCTGAATTCTGCTCAGTTGTGGGCGGGCCCGCTGCTCATTCTCTGCTGTGAGAATAACCTCATGGGCAGGTATGAGGATGACATCTTCCAGCACAGCCAGGGAACGCTGACTGCCAGGGTTGAAAAGCCTGATGGACTCCAGTGTTTCATCGAAGAACTCGAGGCGGATTGGCTGATGATAAAGAGGTGTGAAGAGATCGATGATATCTCCCCTGACACTGAAATCGCCCACTGCCTCCACCAGTTCAGTGCGATAATAGCCGCAGGTTACAAGGTGGGAGATGAGGTCTTGACGATCAACAGACTCACCAAGCACCAGATATCGACTGGCTGCCATGCAGTCCTGTTTGGGCAAAACTTTTTCCATGACTGCGGCGGCTGGGGCTACAAGGATCTTGGCAGCGCCACTTGCTGCTGAGACATATAGGGCTGCCAGTCGTTGGGCCTGAATAGCAGGTGCAACCATAGGTTCTCTGGCCATCAGCTGACGCGCTGCAGGAAAATGCCAGAGGGGGCACTCCAGTGGGTCTGCAGACCACTGTTCAGGCAGTCCGAGAAAAAAAGAGAGACTCTGGTGTATTTGCGATGCCTGTCTGCTTGTAGAGGTGAGCAGGAGAATGGTGCGCTTGATGCGGGCAAGTAGCCTGCTCAGAACATAGGCGAGACTCCACTCTGTCAGACCCTGGAGATCGATCTGCCTGGCGCCGCCTTCTATGAGGGTGTACAGGTCGTGGAGGCGCGCCCCTCCTACCAGAGGCTTCCACTCCTGCTCTTCTTGTCTACGGGTGGGCAAGCTCAAGGATTCCACTCCACAAACCACGGTTCATCTGAAAAGATAATAGTTGCCGGCATCTATTAGTGTAACTACTCTCCCGGCATTTATAGCATGATTTGCCTGGCGAAAAGAGCTTTGCAGAGGTTGACAGCATGGGGGTTGCAGCTTTTCCAGTCTGCCACCTGCTAAGCATCTTCAGGGCGCGAAAAAACTAACGTATCTCTCGGCAGATTGCAAGAGAATGGAGTTGTGCAAAGAGTTCGACAATGCAGTGACGACACCCATAAGATGGAGCTGGAGCACTGGCTGGATTCATGCCGGCTGCAGCAGGCTGTTCAGGCAAAAACCTTGCCATCTTGCGGGGATTCGTGTAGTAGAAAAGCTGCAGGGGTGGAGGGCAGCAACTGACTGCTGATGTGGAAAGCAGTTCATATCCGGCAATCCATCTCAGGGGGTACGGTTTATTGCAGCAACCTGCTGCTTGTTTCATGCCGATTTCAAGGGGATTGGCTCATGAATGATGTAAGCGTCCAAGAATTATTGCGATCCTTGCCAGCAGTGGACGAACTGCTTCGCCACCAGCAGATAGAGAAGCTCCTGCAGCAACAGCCGCGATCTCTGGTGGTCATGGTTGTGCGACAGGTTTTGAGTCGCTACCGGAGTGAGATCCTGGAGGGAGTGTCCACCTCCAAGAGGGCTGTACCAGAGATTGAACAACTGGTTCAGAATGTGATCAGAGACACTGAAAAACGGGCCGCTTTTACCCTGCGCAGCCTCGTCAATGGCACTGGCATTATTGTGCACACCAACTTGGGGCGCTCGCTTCTCTGTGAAGCTGCCCTGGAGCGGCTGCAACTTATTGGCAGCCATTATACAAACCTGGAATACGATCTCGAGGCCGGGGCCAGAGGATCACGCTACGTTCATGCCGAGGAGATTCTTTGCGAGATCACCGGGGCAGAAGGGGCTCTGGTGGTCAACAATAATGCCGGTGCAGTTCTCCTCGTGCTGAACACTCTTGCCCAGGGTCTGGAGGTTATTGTCTCGAGGGGAGAGTTGGTGGAGATTGGCGGGGCGTTTCGCATTCCTGATGTGATGGCAAAAAGCGGCGCTCGATTGCACGAGGTGGGCTGCACCAATCGTACCCATCTACATGATTATGAGAGAAGTATCGGGCCTGAAACCGGCTTGCTGCTCAAGGCGCATACGAGCAACTATCAAATTGTCGGCTTTACCGCCAGTGTGGATTTGCAATCCCTGGTGGGACTTGGCAGGAAGCACGGGCTGCCGGTAATGGAAGATCTCGGCAGCGGCTGTTTTGTTGATCTGTCTCGTTTTGGGCTCCAGGGAGAGCCAACAGTGCAGGATTCAGTCGCCACTGGGGTGGATGTGGTTACTTTCAGCGGGGACAAGCTTCTCGGAGGCCCTCAGGCTGGCATCATTCTCGCCCGCAAGGACATCATAGCCCGACTGCGGCAGAATCCTCTCACCAGAGCCCTGCGGATCGACAAGCTGACCCTGGCAGCCCTGGAGGCAACCTTGCGCCTCTACCGGGATGAGGAGACTGCCGTCCGCTCTATCCCTACGCTGAAAATGATTGCTGCAGATGAGGAGGAACTGCAGAGGAGGGCGGCTGCAGTTGTGGCCCAGATCCGCGCCGCAGCGGGCAGCACTCTGGAAGCGGAAATTATTGCAGGCTTTTCCAAAGTGGGCGGCGGCGCCCTGCCTGTGCAGACGTTGCCCTCCAAATTAGTGGCTCTGCACTCTAGAAAATTTTCGGCATCCCAGCTGGAAAAACTTTTCAGAAGGCACCAGCCACCTGTTATCGGCAGGATTGAACAGGATATTTTTGTTCTGGACGTCAGAACCTTGCAATCTGGAGACGAAGACATCATTGCTGCTGCTGCCAGCCTGCAGGCAAGCTGAAAGAGGGCTTTCCCGGATCAGGACTTCAATGGCAGATTAGTGGAGGTGGGATCAAAGCATGGATGTGAGGAGCATTGCGTTGACGGCCGCAGACCTGATGAGTGCTGAAGAAATTTTCCAGCAACAACTTAGCGACCTTCTCCACTGTGAACAGATCACAGTACTGCCGCCTTTTCCCGACTATGACCTTCTCGGACGCAGTCGAGCCCCTAAGTTGCTGTTAAAGGCTGCAAATAAGGCCATTCTCACCCGAAAACCCACATATGATGAGAACCAGCAGTGGGCAGTCTTTCCCCTCATGCAAGAAGATAAAGTGCTCGGGCTGTTGCTTGCAGAAGATCTCGAGAGGAAGCTAGAAAATCCAGAAGAGCTCTCAGCCCTGGAAAGACTTGTAGCTCTCTGTCTCCATACATTGCAACTGGAGAAGCAGAGTGTCAGCGACAGTGAAACTGGCTTGTGGCGCCGGCAGACGCTCATGGCCGAACTTAGCCGCCTCATTGACCAGGCAGAAAGTGGCAGCAGGTTGACACCTAGAAGAATGCTCAGTGAGGAGTACTTTGCACCACACTTTACCCTGATATGTTTGCATGCAAGTCCAACACCTGAACCCTGGGCAGGTGCCGGCCCTTTTTGGACAAGAATGGGACCCAGACTGGCGCAAGCATTGCCTGCAGGAGCCATGGCAGCCCACCTCGGTGGAGGGTATGTGGCCATTCTCTGGCGCCAGGCCGGGGCGAGTGCTGTGCAAGCATGGACCCATGAGATTATTGAACACCTGCAGGAGGATGACTGCCAACCTAGGCGAGCTGATAGTGACTGGGCTGTGCATGCTGGCAGTGCTGAATTTCCTCAAGATTTCTATGACCTTGGCCCTATTCTCCCTTGGGAAAAAAATGACGGGGATAGAACAGCTGCAGCCTCTGAGGAAATAATCCACCGGGCGGTACTGGCGGTAGAAACTGCCTGCAAGACCCCGGGAGAGGTGGCTGTAACCTATCGCTCCATGCAAGAAAAAGGACTGGCGCCTCGGCCTGAAGAAATCGTTGAACAACGTCTGTCTGGCTTTCTGCAGGACGATGGGCCCTGCAGTCTGCTCCTGGTCAAACTTGACCAGTGGGAGGAATGGCAGCATCAGAAAGGAACTGCAGAGGCTGCTCGCAGAGCCAGAGAGGTACTCGAGAACTGTCGAAGTCCTGCTGTGGGGGGAACATTCTTCGAATGGCTCGGCGTGGATCGCTTCGTGGTGTTCTTTGACGGTCTGATTGAAAAAGATGCCTGCACCAGAGCTGAGGCATTGCGCCGGATAGCGAAGACTACCCTGAACACCAGCGTGACTGTGGGGATAAGCGGCCATCCTTGTCCAGGATTTCCAAAGAGCGCCTTGTTGAAAAATGGACAAAAGGCGCTGGTGCACGCGGGTTACCTGGGTCCAGACGCTCAGGTGGTGTTCGATGCAGTGAGTTTGAACATCAGTGGAGACAGGCTTTTTGAGACGGGCAGATTCGAACAAGCGCTGGCAGAGTTCCGGCAGGCTCTAATGCTTGACCCGGCAAACATCAATGTGAGAAACAGCCTTGCCGTGTGTCTGGCTCAAATGGGAAACATGGAAGAGGCTGTCAGGGAATTTGCCATAATCACTGCCTCTGATGAGGCTGACTTCATGCCGCACTACAACCTGGGGCGCGCTCTCTGGAGCCTGGGCCGTGAAAGAGAAGCCGAGGAGGCCTTGAAACGAGCCGCTGAACTGGCACCGCAAGAGCCTGGTACATGGTTCCAGCTGGCAACGCTTCAGGAACAGCAGGGCAGACTGGCCGAAGCCCTGCGCAACCTCGAGAAGGCAGTTGAACTGAAACCTCGCTGGCCAAAGGCATATCGACTGCTGGGGGAATGGTTGCTCCGCAAAGGAGCCCATGACAGAGCACTGCTCGCCTTCAAAAAGGCGCTGAAGCTCCACAGTGATGATGCCAGGGCGCTCAGCGGCCTGGCACTCATATACAGCGGACGGCAGGCGAATATGGAGGTAGCGCTCTCTCTCGCCAGGCGAAGCGTTGAACTGGAGCCGGACAATATCCTCATGTTGAAAAGGTTTGCAGGCTTGCTGCTGGAAAACCAGCAATGGGACGAAGCAGCACGGCAGTGCCGCCGGGCAGCCAAACTGGCGCCGGAGGACCGGGAGATCCAGCGGTTAATGGCACGCATCGAGGAGGGTCAACGGATGTCTACCGAATAGTCTTTGGCAGCGAGGACTTCCAGGATGGCGCTTGTATGGTCTGCGCCGCGAGTCTCCAGCTCCAGTTCCACGCGGCTGACACCCAGGGGCAGGTGACGCCCCATCCGATCGTGGAAGATATGGATGATATTGCCGCCCTGCTGCGCAATAATGTCCAGGAGATCCGCAAGAGATCCAGGTACGTCGGCGAGTTCTACTGAGAATCTGAGAATTCGGCCGCTTCTGAACAATCCCTGTCTGAGGATCTTGCCGAGCAAATGGCTATCGACATTGCCGCCGCTGACAACCAGGACCACCGATTTATTCTGAAGTTGGCGCAGTCTCTTGCCGAGCAGCGCCGCCAGGGGTACTGCCCCGGAGCCTTCGGCAAGAACTTTTTTTCTTTCCAACAACTCCAGAATGGCAGCTGCTATTTGCTCTTCCTCTACTTCCACGAGTTCGTCTACCAACTGTTCAATAATGGGAAAGGTCAGCTGGCCGATTTGTCTGACATTGATGCCATCGGCAATGGTTCGGGCTGCCGGCACTGCTACTGGTTGGCCGTGGCGCCGGGCTGCCAGCGCTGCAGGGCAGGCTGCTGTTTGCACCCCGATAATGGAGACCCGGGGACGCCTGGACTTCACTGCGGTGGCTATACCGGCGATCAGACCGCCGCCACCCACAGGGACCAGTATGGCATCCACTTCGGGGAGTTGCTCGAGGATTTCCAGACCAATGCTGCCCTGACCAGCAATGACCTCCTCGTCATCGTAGGGATGAATGAATCGGCGGCCCTCTTTTTCCAAGCGGCGAGCTATAGCCAGGCTCTCTGCAATTGTCTTGCCCGAGAGGATGACCTCACCGCCGTAGGATCTGGTGGCGATCTGTTTGCTTATTGAGGCCCACTGGGGCATGACAATGGTTGCCGGGATACGCATGAGTTGTGCTGCAAGGGCCACACCCTGGGCATGATTACCAGCGGAGGCAGCTACCACTCCCAGGGGCCCCAGCTCATCCTTGATGTTGACGAGCTTGTGATAGGCGCCGCGGAATTTAAAGGAGCCTGTCTTCTGGAGATTCTCCAGTTTGAGGTAGATCCGGGCACCAGATTGTCGACTCAATGAATTGGAGTAGACCAGAGGCGTCTTGCTTGCCACCTGGCTGAGTACGGCAGACGCTTGTTCAACCGCTTGCAGAGATACCATGGATGGCTGCTCCCGTGGAGAAGTGATAGCCTGCTTGCTCATAGCAGATCAGACAGCAGTCGTCAAACTTGATTGTCTACCAGAGGAACAAGGTGGCAGACTCATTGGATCCTCTGCTCGACAAGGCGAGATTTTGGCCCAGTCGTGATCACGCTTTGCCACTCTTAACATATTGTTGGGGATTGTTCCGAATCAGAGAAAGGAGATGTGCATGCAGCTGCGACATGCCAGAAGAAAGAGTGTACTGGGACTGTGGTTGGTATGTTTCGTTTTCCTTGGCAGTGGCTGTACTCTTGTAAATGTGAGTCTTTATCAGCCAGCCAGGCCTCTGGAAGAAAAAGTTGTCGAGGGGAAGGGACCAGGCAAGATTGTGCTGATTGACGTGAGTGGCATTCTCACCAGTAGGGAGAGTAGCAGCCTCGATCTCTTCCGGGAACGGGCCAGCGTGGTTGCCAGGGTCAAAGAAGAGCTCGATAAGGCGGCCGAGGATGAGGCGGTGAAAGTTGTGGTGCTCCGCATTCACACTCCTGGGGGCACAGTAACGGCCAGTGACCTGCTGCATCACGAAATCATAGAGTTCAAGAGAAAAACTAAGGCCAAAGTGGCTGCCCATCTCATGGGCGTGGCCACTTCAGGAGGGTACTACGTGGCTACTGCCGCCGACTATATTGCGGCCCAGCCCACGAGCATCACAGGAAGCATAGGAGTGATAGCCCTGCAGTTCAATATCCAGGGATTGCTGGAAAAGATTGGCGTCGAAGGACAGTCAATAAAGTCAGGTGACAAAAAGGACATGTGGTCGCCGTTTCGTCGCCTGACTCCGGAGGAGAGAAAGATCCTCCAAGACATCATCAATGGCTACAAGGACGCCTTTTTGGAGGTTGTCCGCAATGGAAGGCCGAGCATGACTTCGCAGGACCTGGCAACAGTGGCAGACGGCCGGCTAGTCTCGGCAAAGCAGGCTTTAGAACTCCATCTAGTGGACAAGTTGGCCTATTTGGAAGATACTCTCAACTGGGCTCGCAGTGCAGCAGCTGTGCCTGAGGCAAAAATTGTCCTTTATCGACGACCAGGCACCTATGTCGATAACATCTATTCCCTGTCAACCATGGCTGAAGAGTCCTGGCTGCGACGGTTGCAACAGGAAGCGCCCTGGCAACAGCAAGCAGATACTCCTCTGTTTATGTACGTATGGCTGCCCTAGACGTGCAAAGACAGACAGGCTGCAGCAATGGCAAATGAACCGTGGTCATGGCGGCCGCCAGCCCTGAATCTGCAGGGAGTACCTGGCTGGCGCGAGGTACTATCATGTTATTGCCGAGCACTCGGAGGGAAATATTGCCGGGAGAACTACCACTTCTCAAGGTGGCAGAACACGCCGACCAAGTCCTTCGATTCAGAAGTTCAATGACGAACTTATTCACTCAGTTAGTGCTGAGTGAGCAATTGCCTTGAGGTAAATCAGCAGCATACGTCACTGTGTTTGCGAATCGAAGCACTGAGCCAACTCCCGAGAAAGGAGTCGAATATGACCTTGCCTCATTTCGGTATAGAGGATTGTCGTAGTCTGGCAGAGTCATACGTCAAACCTTATCATGAGAATTATTTTGCCATGTACAGCAGTGTGCTGGGTGGGGTGGTTACTCATCCCTTTCTCATGACGGTTCCCATGGATGATCATATTGTCCATCGCGGCGACGGTGTTTTTGAAGTGTTCAAGTGCGTGGATGGTAAGTTGTACAATCTCCACCGTCACCTGGAGCGTCTTGAGCGCTCTGCCCGGGCTCTCTATTTAAGGCTGCCTGTTGGTCACGACGAGATGGTCAACTTGATTGTGGAGACCATTCGCATAGCAGCGGTGAAGGATTGTCTGGTCAGGTTGTTCGTCTCTCGAGGCCCGGGTGGGTTTACTACCAATCCGTACGAGTGTCCACGTTCCCAGCTCTACATAGTAGCTTGCAGTCTAATATCCCCTGCCGAAGAGGTGTACAGGACGGGAGTGAGTGCAAAGAGCAGTAGCATCCCCTCAAAGAAATCTTACTTTGCCAATATCAAGAGCTGTAACTACCTGCCGAACGTCCTCATGAAAAAGGAGGCCGTGGATATGGGCGTGGATTTCACCATCTCTCTGGACGACAATGGCTTTCTCGGCGAGGGGTCCACGGAGAATATTGGTGTGGTGAGCAGGGATGGCCGGCTGAGATTTCCCAAATTTTCCCGCATCCTTCAAGGAACCACTGTAACGAGGGTTGCTGAACTGGCACAGCCTCTGGTAGAGCAGGGTGCTCTGAAGGAGGTGTTGTTTGAGGATATCACCCTCAGTGAGGCATACAGCAGTTCCGAGATGCTTCTTTTTGGCACTACCTTTGATATTCTTGCCATAACCACCTTTGATGGACACACGGTGGGTACTGGTAAACCAGGGCCGGTGTTTCATCTGCTCAAAGATCGGCTGGACCTGGATATTCAGCACAACTCAGCTCTCCACACTGTGGTGTATCCAGAATGACAGCAGCAGAAAGGCTGGCAGATGAATGCTGGCAGCTCCCCGTCTTTGCCGGCAATTGATTGACAAGGCCACGCCTGTGAGATAGTAACATGTTGGCTGCCATATCCTGAGTCAAACACTGCCTGGCCGCCGGCTGCCTGAATATGCCGCCATGAGAAGAGGGCCTACTGAAGCGCCATGGATGAAATGACAGATATTGCCAGAAGAAGTCTCCTCGAGAGCATCCAGGCGAAAAAGCGATGTCTGGAACGAGGGCCGGCATCCCTGGTCCAGGCTGCTGCCGTAATTGTCGAGGCCTTTTATGAAGAGAATAAACTGATGATTTTCGGCAATGGGGGCTCGGCAGCAGACGCCCAGCACATCGCCGCTGAACTTGTCAACAGGTTCATGATTGAACGGCCGCCCCTGCCTGCCATGGCTCTTACCACTGACACTTCAATTCTGACGAGTGTTGGCAACGACTATGACTTCAAAGACATCTTCGCCAAGCAGGTGAAGGCCCTGGGGGTAGCAGGGGATGTGGCCTGGGGCATCAGCACCAGTGGAACGTCTGCTAACATTGTCGAAGCCCTGGTGGCAGCAAGGGAGAGGGGGCTGCGCACCATTGGCATGACCGGGCCTGAGGGCGGCAAGGTAGCAGAAGTTGTCGACGTTCTTATCCAAGGAGAGGGCAGCAGTACTGCCAGAATTCAAGAGTGCCACATAACCTTCGGTCACATTATCTGCGAGCTGGTTGACTATCGACTATTTCAGAGATTGGAAAGATGATGAGCAAGCACGGCTCACCCCTGGATCCCATATCACTCGATGGAGTGCGAACCAGCCGACTCGAGAAGCGGCATTCAAAGGTATCTTTACAGGCAGCTGGCCGACCCTGGACTGCAGGGGGCACCTTCAGAGAATTCCTGGCGCGACTGCCGCATATTCTTGCCGCTGAGAGTTTTCGCCAGGTTGTAGAGCGAGTTGTGCAGGCCAAGAGGCGCGGCGCTAGAGTGCTGCTGGGTATGGGGGCTCATCCTATCAAGGTAGGCCTGGGGCCAGTGATTGTAGATCTCATGGAGCGCCGCCTGTTGGACGGGGTGGCACTGAATGGGGCGGGCATCATCCACGATGCCGAACTGGCGCTGGCCGGCCATACTTCAGAGGATGTGGCTGCTGCTCTGGTTGATGGCAGCTTTGGCATGACCGCTGATACTGCTGATTTTCTTAATGCAGCAATAAAGGGGGCCCGGGCAGTTGATGGCCTCGGCGCTGCAGTGGGCAGGGCCTTGTTGGCATCTGGTGCTCCTCATCTGGCGCAGAGTATTGTGGCTGCAGGTGCGCGACTGAACCTGCCAGTGACCGTTCATGTTGCGCTCGGTACGGACACCATCCACCTGCATCCCAGTGTGGATCCTGCTGCAACTGGAGCGGCCAGCCATCTTGACTTTCGAATCTTCGCCAGAGCTGTGTCCGGGCTCCAGGGGGGCGTCTACCTCAATGTTGGTTCTGCGGTGCTGTTACCCGAGGTCTTTCTCAAAGCGGTTACCCTGGTGAGAAATCTTGGCTATCAGCTTGATGATCTTACCACAGTGAACATGGATTTCCACAGGCACTATCGTCCACGGGTAAACGTCTTGCAGAGACCCACCAGAGTGGGGGGCAGAGGAATAGAGCTCATAGGCCACCATGAGATTATGATTCCTCTGCTGGCAGCTGCTATCGTAGAGAGGATGGCCGGCGAGAACATGGCAGGCGGTTGAGACCATTTGAGCACTTGGTGCCAGAGATGAGGCCACCCTGTTTGATGGTAGACGGCGCAGGAAAGGTTGTTTTCTAGACTCTGGCAGGAAAAGTCAGCACAGGGAAGCTTGATGGGGGGCAGGGTAATGAAAAAAATTGTTATCAGAACTGCTGATGTGGAGGCTGAGGCCGAATTGAACGACTCTCTGACTGCTGAGGCGGTCTGGCAGGCTCTCCCCATTGAGGCTACAGTCAATACTTGGGGTGAAGAAATATATTTCAAGATTCCTGTGGAGTGTGAACTGGAGGCGGATGCTCGTGAACTCGTGGAAAAGGGCGATCTCGGTTATTGGCCAACGGGGCAAGCATTCTGCATCTTTTTTGGCTCTACTCCTATAAGCTCTCCAGGAGAGATACGGCCGGCAAGCCCCGTCAACGTCATCGGCCGGGTCTTGGACGATCCGGAGAAATTCCTCAACGTCGCAACCGGGAGCGCCATCCGGGTCGAAAGAGGAAATTCATGAAATTCATGTCCACTTGTTGCTCGGTGGCAGTTATGATAGAAGAAAAGACTGCCGATTTGTGGCCCTGTTCTTGGTGTGGGGTTGTGAACAGTTGAGCATCGAGGAAGAGGTCTTCGCTTTGAGCCGGTTTTTGCTTTGCCTTGCCCGGATCAGGGCAGGTAGCATCGCAGGTAGCATCTCAGCTGATACTTTGCTGTTTTAGGAGAAGGGCATGCCTATTTATGAATATTATTGCAAGGGGTGTGACAGCCAGTTCGAGATTCTCGTCTTCCGATCCTCAGATCCAGTGGTCTGTCCTGGGTGCGGCACAGACAAGGTGAATCGTCTCCTTTCTGTCTGCGGCTTCAAGAGTGGCGGGGACAAAGGTGCCGCCAGCAGCAGAATGGGCTCCAGCGCTGGCAGCTGCAGTGGTTGCACTGCCAGTAATTGCAGCAGTTGTCACTGAGAAGAGAGCCTTGGAGTCTAGGCCAATGAGTGAATACCGGCGGCTGCGAATCGGCACCAGGGGCAGCGTACTCGCTCTGTGGCAGGCAAACTGGGTAAAGGCAGAACTGCTCGCTGCCCATGACGGCCTCACAGTAGATCTCGTTGCCATTAAGACCAAAGGTGACAAGATAGTTGACGTTCCTCTGGCTCGGGTGGGCGGCAAGGGATTGTTTGTCAAAGAGATCGAAGAAGCTCTGCTGGACGGCAGGATTGATCTGGCTGTCCACAGTGTCAAAGACATGCCGGCCGAATTGCCCCCCGGATTGCATCTGGCCGCTACTCCGACGAGAGACGACTGCCGTGACGCTCTTCTTTGCAAGAAAGGATCTTGCCTGGCGGATCTGCCGCCCGGAGCTGTGGTGGGAACGAGCAGTCTACGACGAGCTGCCCAGCTATTGCACCAGCGGCCTGATTTCCATATCCAAACCTTGAGGGGTAATGTGGACACCAGGCTGCGGAAGCTCGAAACAGAGGGATACGACGCCATTATTCTGGCAGCAGCTGGACTCCACCGCCTCGGTCTGCAAAGGGTCATTACGGAATACCTCGGGCCAGAGACAATGCTGCCGGCTGTGGGGCAGGGAGCCCTGGGCATCGAGACGAGGATAGATGATGCTGCCACCAATGATATGGTGCAAGCGCTGGTCCACCAGCCAACCATGGCGGCGGTGAAAGCAGAACGCTCCTTTCTGCACAGACTGCAGGGGGGCTGCCAGGTGCCTATCGGCGCCCTGGCTTTGCTGGAGAACGGCAGGCTGGCACTTACTGGGATGGTTGCCGACTTGCAGGGTCGCCGTCTCATCCGCAGGAAACTGCAGGGTGAGGTTGCCGAAGCAGAACTCCTGGGAGCACAACTGGCAACAGAGATACTTGCTGGCGGAGGAGAAGAAATCCTTAAAGAGATATACGGTCAGGAGCAGAATTGCTCTGGAGCAAATTGAGGACGACTGCAACGTTTTTGTGGACGCTTAGATGAGGTTGTTCGGGTCCACACAGAGGAGTGCAAGAATCTTGAGTGTGCAGAAAGGCAAAGTCTATCTTGTGGGGGCCGGACCCGGCGATCCGGCCCTTATTACTTTAAAAGGTGTGGAGTGTCTGCGACAGGCTCAGTGCATTATTTACGATTACCTGGCCAGCAAGGAGCTCCTGGAACACGCTGCCGATAATGCAGAAATAATTTATGTAGGCAAGCAGGCAGGGAGCCATGCCATGAGTCAGGAGGATATCAATGCTCTGCTCATTGACAGGGGGCGCCATCAGGTAGTGGTGCGACTCAAGGGCGGCGATCCTTTTATGTTTGGCCGTGGAGGAGAGGAGGCCCAGGCGTTGGCTCGGGCAGGCATCAGCTTCGAAGTGGTCCCGGGGGTGACTTCTGCCATAGCGGTGCCTGCATATGCAGGCATTCCTCTGACCCATCGCCGGCACAGTTCGTCAGTAGCCTTTGTTACCGGCCATGAAATGGCTGGCAAGGAGGATTCTGACATTCACTGGCCTGAACTCGCTACTGGTGTAGGGACTCTGGTGTTCCTCATGGGAGTGAAAAACCTGGAACATATTGCAGCCAGATTGCTGGCTGGCGGCAGAGAGCCCGGCACCCCCGTTGCGGTCATACGCTGGGGCAGCACCGGTAAGCAGCAGACAGTCACCGGGTCCCTGGCTGACATCAGCGAGATTGCCTCTGCCAGTGGCATAAGACCGCCAGCCATCATTGTGGTGGGCGAGGTGGTGCAGCTGCGCTCTGAGTTGAACTGGTTCGAACAGCGCCCCCTGTATGGCAGGACCCTGGTGATCACCCGGGCGAGAGAGCAGGCAAGCGAATTCAAGAGACTGCTCGAGAACCTCGGGGCTCAGTGTGTGGAGTTTCCTACAATCAAGGTGGTGCCGCCTGACACTTGGGCGCCAGTCGATGAAGCAATCAAGGCGTTGCCACAACATCACTGGGTGTTGTTTACCAGTGTGAACGGGGTGGGCTATTTTTTTGAACGGCTCAGCCAACTGGGCGAGGATGTTCGGGCCCTTTACAGAAGAAAAATCGGGGCCATTGGTCCGAAAACAGCGGCAGCACTCAGTTCGCGAGGCCTTAGACTCGATCTGGTACCTGCAGAGTATCGCGCTGAGGCAGTGGTCGAAGAGCTGGGAGAAGAAGAGATTCGTGGGCGAAGGTTCCTCTTGCCTCGTGCTGCCAGAGCTCGAGAGGTCTTGCCTGAAAGGTTGCGGCAGCTGGGGGGCCAGGTAACGGTGGTGCCGGTGTATCAAACGATTCGTCCCGGACAGCAGGTGGCTGAAGTTCGCCAACTGCTCAGAGAGGGAACTGTTGACTGCCTTACTTTTACCAGCTCTTCCACGGTGGAGAACTTTGCGGCCATGTTCCCAGGGGAGAACATGGCCGCCCTTGTCGGGGAGACGATGGTGGCCTGTATCGGCCCTATTACCGCTGAAACAGCAAGAAAACATGGCCTACAGGCAGGCGTCGTTCCTGATGACTACACTATTGAAGGACTTGCTGGCGCCATAGTCGACTATTTCAGCAAGAGCTGAAGGGGCTGTTTCATGAATTGTCCTGCTGAAGTCATATGGTTTTCGGGCTGCTACGGGACTAGCTGACTCGGGTCTATGCGAATTGACTACGAACGACAATTGAACCCAGCCCAATATGCGGCGGTAACTGCGCCGGACGGCCCGGTGCTGATCGTGGCCGGCGCTGGCAGCGGCAAGACCAGAACCCTCATTTATCGGGTGGCCTGGCTGGTTGACCAGGGCGTAGATCCATCTACCATTCTGCTGTTGACCTTCACCCGCAGAGCTGCGGATGAAATGCTCAGCAGAGCTGCAGCCATCCTGGACGACCGCTGTCGCCAGGTAAGGGGCGGTACTTTTCACTCCGTGGCCAACCATATTCTGCATCGTTACTGTGGGAGATTTTCATACTCTGCCGACTTCACCATTCTCGACCGGGGTGATGCCGAGGATGTGGTCAGTTTTCTCATGGGTAAGATGGATCTGCGGGACCGCTCCCTGCGCTTTCCCAAGAAGCGCACGGTGGTGGACATCTTCAGCAAAGCAGTGAACAGAGATCAATCCCTGGAGGAACTCCTGGAGCGCGACTACGGCCAGTTCCTCCATCACAGAGACAGACTGACAGCGCTGCAGAACGCTTATGAAACTTACAAGCGACAGAATCAGGTGATGGATTTCGACGACCTTCTGGTCTATCTGCGGAAGCTTCTCCGGGAACACCCGGATGTCTGTCAGGAGCTTTCCCGGCAATATCTCTACATACTGGTGGACGAGTACCAGGATACCAACCGGCTCCAGGCAGATATTGTCAAAGATCTGGCCAGAGTCCATGGCAACATCATGGTGGTGGGCGACGACAGCCAGGCGATCTATGCTTTCCGAGGAGCAGACTACGGCAACATCCTCGAATTCCCCAGGGTGTATCCCGGGGCGAGAATTTACAAGCTCGAACAGAACTACCGCAGCAGCCAGCCCATTCTGGATGTGGCCAATACGGTAATTCAATGGGCTAAAGAGAAATATACCAAGTGTCTTTTCACTGTGCGGCAAGAAGGAGTCGATCCTGTACTGGCGCGGCCCCTTGATGAGGGGGCGCAATCAACATATGTCTGTGAGAAAATAGTCCAGTTGCAGCAGCGTGGCGTACCTCTGCGGCAAATGGCGGTTTTGTTCAGGGCGAGCTATCATTCCTTTGACCTGGAAGTGGAGCTCGGGCGGCTCGGCATCCCTTTTGTGAAATATGGCGGCTTCAAGTTTATCGAATCAGCTCATGTAAAGGACCTGCTGGCGCACCTCAAGGTCCTGATCAATCCCCTGGATAGTATGAGCTGGACTCGCCTGCTCCAGCTTGTTGACCAGGTGGGAGCCAAGCGAAGCCAGGAAATACTGGCGGCTATGGGCAGAGCTGATTCCAGCTGGGATGCTCTGGCAGACTTTGCTCGCAGACTACCAGCCCATCATGGTTTGCACCGACTCGTTGATCTTTACCGACAACTCAATCAACCCGGGCTGACTGTAAGCCAGCAAGTGCGGCTGGTGCGGGACTACTATCAACCCATGCTGGTGGCCCGCTACGACAACTATCCAAAGCGTTTGCAGGAACTGGACTACTTGCAAGACTGGACCACAAAATACCAGCGCTTGTCAGACTTCCTGGCTGATGTGACCCTGGAGCCGCTCACTGCTGCTGTGCTGGAAAACTCCCCAGAGCAAAGCGAGGACCGCTTGGTGCTTTCCACCATTCATTCGGCCAAGGGACTGGAATGGCAGGCGGTCTTCGTCATTTCGGTGGTGGAAGGCAGGCTGCCACCATACCAGGCATACAGCGATGAAAGAGCGTTGGAGGAAGAGAGAAGGCTGCTCTATGTGGCGGTCACCCGCGCCAAGGATCACCTCTGTCTATGTGCTCCCCAGCAGGTCTATGACCGGGCTACCGGAAAGAGAATCGCCAGGCTGTCTCCATTTCTGAATCATCTGCCTGCATCTGTTCGGCTGGAGACGGCCCCTGGTTCCGAAAGCCGTCTCGAGTCCTGGCGGGGTGAGAGCCTGGCAGACGGCAACGAGTTCGCCCCGGGCGACGCAGTGCGTCATCCCTATTTCGGCAGAGGACGAGTGCTGGCATCGCTGGAGAGATCCAAGGTGCGAGTCCGCTTTGAAGACGGCCGCACCAGGCTGCTGCATCTGCAATATGCACCTCTGCAGCGCTTGCTTCCCCAGCCAGGGGACTAGAGCTGGTGGCTTGTCCCGGGTAGAGTAAGGGCGTGCCCCTTGCAACCGAAGAGGCAATAGCTTCATGGGCCAGACTACCTACCAGAAGAATCTTTCCTACCTTTACGATTTGCAGAAGTACGGCATCAAATTTGGCCTGTCGAGCACCAGGAATCTGCTGCACCGCCTGGGAAACCCCCACGAACAGTTGAAAGTCATCCACATTGCCGGCACCAATGGCAAGGGCTCCACAGCAGCGATGATATCAGCGGTTCTCCACCAGGCCGGCTACCGAGTTGGTCTCTACACCTCACCACACCTGGTTCGCTTCAATGAGCGCTTTCGCCTGAATGAAAAAGATGTGACCGACCAGGAGATAATGAGCTGTTTTCAGCGGGTGCGCGCTGTTGTTGATGATCAGGAGCCTCCCACTTTTTTCGAAATGACCACGGCAATGGCGCTCAGCCTTTTTGCCGAAAAGGGTGTGGACTGGGCCATCCTGGAGGTGGGGATGGGCGGCAGACTCGACGCTACCAATGTGCTGCGCCCCCAGGTTGCGGTCATAACCAATGTGTCCCTGGAGCACCAGGAATTTCTCGGCAGCAGCCTGACTGAAATTGCCAGAGAAAAAGCAGGGATCATCAAGGAAGGGGTGCCGTTGGTTACTGCTGCCAGGCAGCCAGCGGTGCTGGCCGTGATCGAGCAGAAATGCCAGGAGGCAGAGGCGGCTTGTTACCGGATCGGCCGCCACATCAGGGTCAGGTCGCTGCCTAGAGGCGGCTTTTCCTACCGGGGCCTCCGCTGGCGGTTGAAGCCGCTCCACATACCGCTGGCAGGGAGACATCAGATGGTGAATGCGGCCACAGCCCTGGGAGCCCTCGAAGTCCTGCAAGAACAGGGCAAGGTAGAGCTGGCGCCCGGAGACATCATGCAGGGATTGGCGAAGGTCCGCTGGCCCGGAAGGCTGGAGTGGCTCAGTCGTCAACCGCAGGTGCTGTTGGACGGCGCCCACAACCCTGCAGGCATGTCTTGCCTCAGTCGCAGCCTGAGAGAACAGTTTCGCTACCGCAGGCTCATTGTAGTGCTCGGGGTTATGGAGGACAAGGATGTCTCTGCCATGCTCCGCTATATTGCACCGCTGGCTGCCCACCTGATTGTGACCAAACCTCGCTATGAAAGAGGCGCCCGGCCAGAGGCGATCCTGGCGGCTGCCAGGAAGTTCGCCGGGCGGCTGGAGGTGGTGCAGGAAGCAGCGCCAGCTCTGGCGAGGGCTGCCGAGCTGGCCGACCAGGAAGACCTCGTACTGGTAACCGGCTCTCTTTATTTTCTGGGAGAGGTGAAGGAAATCAACGAGCGTCGGAGCTTCACAGGCAATGAGGACCAGACCTAGTTGGATTGCGCTCCTGTTGTTCTCTATGCTGGCGATGCTGGCCAGGGGTGAGCTGGAGGTGCGGGCGGCAGGCAAAGACGGCGCCGCGCAGCAGGGCAGCATTGTACCCTGGCATCTGCAGGCGGCCAAGCTCAGCTATGACAGTCGCAGCGAGGTTTATACCGCCGAGGGTTCTGTACGCCTCACTTCGGGGGACTGGCTGATCAGCGCTGACCGCATCCGGTTGGACAGCCGCAACATGGAGGCTGTACTGGAAGGAAACGTCCGGCTGCAGCAGGGAGACAACTGGTTGGAGGGGGAGCGGGCCATTATCCATCTCGACAGTGAGACCGGCAGCATCGAAGAGGCCAGGGGATTTGCCGCCAGGAACCACTTTTACTTCAGCGGCCATCTCATTGAGAAAGTTGGAGACAAGAAGTACCATCTCGAAAAGGCCACCCTTACCTCTTGTGATGGAGATCACCCGAGCTGGCGTTTTCGAGGTCGAGACGTATTCGTCCAGACTGACGGCTCCAGTACGGCCAAGCATGTGCGCTTCTATATCGGCAAAGTGCCGGTTTTCTATACCCCCTATGTATCCTATCCTGCAGGCAAAGACAGGCAAACAGGACTGCTGCCGCCCAGACTGGCCGACTCGAGCCTTTTAGGAAAAGAGTTTGATCTCCCCTTTTTCTGGGCAATCAGTGACAGTGCTGACGCCACTTACTATGCTCACTATATGAGCAAACGGGGATTGATGTCAGGGGGCGAGTTTCGCTATGTGCGAAGCGCCCGGAGCCAGGGAATTATGCGCTTCGACTACCTGAACGATCAGGAGAAGCCGAAAAATTTGCGCAACAAAGGGTTCAGAGAAGTGGCACCAGGTTTGGACGGCAACTATCGCCGCCGCTGGTGGTGGAGATCGAAGCAGGACGCCTCCCTGCCCTGGGGTATAAACGGTAAAATGGATCTAGACTTTGCCAGTGATGTGGATTATCTGAGGGAATTCAAGACAGGCTTCAGTAGTTACAAAGTATCCAGCAAGATCTTCGAAGATACCTTT
Source organism: Deltaproteobacteria bacterium (assembly GCA_019309045.1). Taxonomy (NCBI): domain Bacteria; kingdom Pseudomonadati; phylum Myxococcota; class Myxococcia; species Deltaproteobacteria bacterium. The sequence continues at coordinate 40,610 of JAFDGZ010000004.1, forward strand.
CACCGAGACATTGTCAGCGACAAGAATTCCATTATCAGGGAGTCCTTCCTGTTAATGAACAAGACCTGGACCTCTGCTGCCCTGAACGGTCAACTCAATTACAATCAAAACCTCAACGACAATGAAGACAAATACACCCTGCAGCAATTCCCCTTGCTCACCTTTCAAGCAGACCGTCAGCACCTGTTCAGCACTCCCCTGTTTTATCAGGCCGAGGCCAGTTATGTGAACTACTGGCGGCAGAAGGGCACTCGCGGCCATCGCTTCGATCTGGCGCCGCGGCTTTCCTGGCCGCTCTACTGGGAGAGATACCTGGAAGTGGAGCCGTCTGTTTCCTGGCAAGAGACCATCTATCTGATAGACCGTTTTGACGAATCTGAGGACAGCAAGGTGACCGAGAGCACCCTGCAGAGTCGGCAGCTGGTCAACGCCCGCCTGAAAACTTCGACTGACATCAGCCGGGTCTTCGATACTGGGCTGCTCGGCTGGTCGAAACTGCGTCATACTTTCAGACCAGAAATAGTCTACGACTATATACCTCCAGTGAATCAAAAAGATCTGCCCCTCTTTGATGCCACTGACCGGATTAGCAAAAGAAATAGGCTCACTTACAGCGTGACCAACTTTTTTGTGGCGCGGATGCCTGGCAAGAAGCCGGGAGAAACGGTGTTCAAGGACGTGGGCAGGCTGAAACTGGCCCAGTCCTATAGTTTCGTCAGGCCGCAGAAGGGAGTAGTTCCCGAAGTCAGAGAAAGAAGGAGGCTGTCTAATCTGTTTGCCCAGTTGGATCTCACCCCGGGAGGCTATCTGGAGAATCTCACCTACATAGGCGAATGGTCTCCCCATGACGGCGACTTCAAACGCCATGAACTGCTCAGCACTCTTGCCGATGAGAGAGGCGACAAGCTGGAGGTGAACTACCGGCGGATACTCGACAAGGACGGCCATGTATTCGTCCACCAGATTTACGGCAAGATGCTTGTGCAGCTCTGGGACGGCCTCTCTTTCAGCATTGCCAGCAACTACTCTTTCGACCGCAAGGAGAACCTGCAGACCGAATACCTGGTACGCTTGCAGCGGCAGTGCTGGGGCATCTCCCTGGGGTATGTGGATGAGCCCAACAATTCCAGGGTATTGCTGGGATTCAGCCTGGGAGGTATCGGTGAATTGCACACCCCCGCCATTGGCCTGGGTGATTGATATGAAGGTTTATGAGAAAAGATGCATTTTATTGCTGCTTTTTCTTGACAAGCGGGAGCACTTGCTAGTATAAGAACTGATTCTAAACCAGTACCTGGGAGAAAGCTAATGAAAACGGTCAGTGCCAAGACCATCCCGGAGAACCGAGTCTGGTATGTGGTGGACGCTAGTGATCGAGTACTGGGTCGCCTGGCAAGCCAATTGGCCTCGAGATTGAGAGGCAAGCACCAGCCCATGTACACCCCACATGCAGACACAGGTGATTTTATTGTGGTGGTGAATGCCGACAAGATTAGATTGACCGGGAGAAAGTGGGACAAGAAGGTCTATTACAGACATTCAGGCTACATAGGGGGGTTGAAGTCCATTACTGCCAAGAAGCTCCTGGAGAAGCGGCCCGAGGATCTGATTCGCTTTGCAGTGTGGGGCATGCTGCCGAAGAACCGACTCGGCCGCAAGCTCTACAAGAAGCTGAAGGTGTATGCTGGTCCGGAGCATCCTCATGAAGCTCAACAGCCGCGGCCACTGGAGCTACCTTATTGATCTGCAGTGCTACGGAGAAATTTCATGGCTGAGGAACGCTATTACGCTACAGGAAAGAGAAAGAGTGCCATTGCCCGCGTGTGGATGTGGCCAGGCGAAGGGAATATAACCATCAACAAGCGGCCCATAGATGAGTACATCAAGAGAGAAACTGCAAAGATGGTCGTGCGTCAGCCCCTGGAACTCACCGGCACGCTCGGAAAGTTTGATCTTTATGTGAATGTCAGGGGCGGCGGGATTTCAGGGCAGGCCGGCGCCATCAAACACGGCATCAGCAAGGCTTTGCTGGAGGTGAACCCCGAGTTTCGCAAGGTACTCAAAAAGGCGGGCTTCCTTACCCGAGACTCCAGGGTGAAAGAGCGCAAGAAGTACGGACAACCCGGGGCGCGGGCAAGATTTCAATATTCTAAACGATAAAGCATCACTACAAGGGCAGCGGAGAGGAGGGTTTCAGGCCCTCCTTTTTTTGTGGCGGGATCTATTGCTGAGGTTCTTCAGCCCCTGGCTGCGGCTGCTCCTGTTACACCTGCAAAAGCGCCTTCAGGCGTGCCAGGAAAAACAGGAGTGCCAGAAAGGTGACATAATGCAACTACGGGTGGCAGTGGTTGGCAGTACAGGTTATACGGGCTTTGAACTGGTCTCACTGCTGCAGCAGCATCCTCAGGTGCAGCTTGTGGCGTTGACATCTCAAAGTTATGCTGGCAAGCCCATAGCCACGGTGTTTCCTGCATTGCAGGGTGTATGTTCTCTGGTGTGTGAACCTCTGGATGTGGAGACCCTGGCGCAGAAGGCTGATTTTGTTTTTGTGGCGCTTCCCCACAAAAAGGCCATGGAAGTGGTGGCTCCTCTGGTTTCTGCGGGCAAGCGGGTGGTAGACTTGAGTGCTGATTTCCGTTTTCGCCGTGCCTCTACATATGAACAGTGGTATCAAGAACATACAGCCAGGGAGCTGTTGGCAGAGGCTGTTTATGGCCTTCCAGAACTGCACGGCAAGACTATTCGTACTGCGAGGATTGTAGGCAATCCTGGCTGTTATCCCACCGGGGTGATCCTGGCGGCAGCGCCACTGGTGGCTCACGGATTCATAGCACTCGACAGCATAATTGCTGATTGTAAATCAGGAGTAAGTGGGGCGGGGCGGGCCGCCACCCTGACAACTCATTACTGCGAGGCCAATGAAGGATTCAAGGCGTACAAGGTGGGAGAGCACCGCCACACTCCTGAGATAGAACAGGAATTGAGCGCTGTTGCAGGAGAGGAACTGCGGGTAGTCTTCACGCCGCACCTGGTGCCCATGTCCAGGGGTATTCTTTCTACGGTGTACGGCAGGTTGACTGCCGAGGTGACAGAGGCGGAGGTCCGGCAAGCCTTTGAGCAGGCATACGGCCGTGCCAGGTTCGTCAGGATAATGGAAGGAGGCCAGCTCCCTGCAACTCTCCAGGTACGGGGCACCAATTTTTGTGACATCGGCTGGCGTCTGGACCGTCGCACCGGACGCATCATCGTCATCAGTGCAATCGACAATCTCACCAGGGGAGCTTCAGGCCAGGCAGTATGCAATATGAATCTCATGTGTGGCTTCCCAGAAGACAGCGGCCTTGACTTGCGAGTGTGGCAGCCGTGAGAGAAGCACCATGGCAGAAAGCAAGTTCAACTTGCGGGCGTGTTGTGGTCGTGGGGAGAGACGAGCTGAAATCATCCCAGGTGGGCCGGAGAATCCCCCGGCGGGCTGCGGGTGCCAAGAAAAATTACAAGGTTACCCTCGAGTATGATGGTTCCCTTTATCATGGCTGGCAACGACAACGCGGGGTTCTCACTATCCAGGAGGTGGTAGAGACTTGCCTGGAGACCATTACTTGCGAGCCAGTCCGCTTGCACGCAGCAGGACGCACTGATGCTGGGGTGCACGCCTGCGGTCAAGTGGCGAACTTTCACACTCGAAGCCGGATTCCTGCAGGGGGGCTGTTTCATGGTTTGAACAGTCTCCTCCCGAGTGATATAGTAGCTCTGAAACTGGAGGAAGTCCCCCTCGATTTCCATGCCCGTTTCAAGGCGCGCAGTAAGCTCTATCAGTACAGGGTACACAATGGTTCAGTTGCCCCTGCCCTGGGGCGCCAGTATGCCTGGCACATTCGGCAGCCGCTCGACTGGCAGCGAATCGAAGAGTGCCTGCAACTGCTCGTGGGCAGGCATGATTTTGCCTCGTTCAAGGCTGCAGGCAGCAGAGTGAGCCAAACAGAGAGGACCATTATCGATGCCAGAATCAGCAAAGCGGGGGGCGATATCTGGATAATTTCCTTGCAGGCAGACGGCTTTCTCCGCCATATGGTGCGCACAATCGTGGGCACTCTGATGGAGGCAGGCAGGGGAAAGCTTACTGGGGAGGACTTTGCTGAAATTGTGGCGGCGAGAGATCGTCGCCAGGCTGGCATGACAGCGCCGGCGCGCGGTTTGTTTTTGCGGCGGGTATTCTATTGACAGAGCCGGACTGCCGTTGAGCAGCAAGACTCCAGAGGAGTGAATCTCCCTGGAAACCTCGCCGCTTCATGCCCGGTGAGAAGCACTTCTGCAGTCGTACCTGGCAGGCGGAGAACCGGTGTGGCAAAAGGAGAATTCACGATGCAACTTGCTGAACGGATGAGCAAGATCAAACCCTCGGCCACCTTTGCTATCAGCAGCAGGGCCAGAGAGTTGCGTGCTCAGGGGTTGGAAGTGATAAATTTTTCCATTGGCGAACCTGACTTCCACACCCCCGAACACGTGTGCCAGGCAGCTATTGAGGCAATTCGCCAGGGCTTTACCAAGTATACGCCTGTTGGCGGCATCGAAGAGTTGAAAGATGCCATAATTGCAGAATTTGAAAAATATTATGGCCTCTCCTACGAGCGTTCACAGGTCATTGTCTCCTGCGGTGCCAAGCACAGTTTATACAATCTAGCTCAGGTTCTCTTTAATCCAGGCGACCAGGTTATCGTGCCAGCTCCTTACTGGGTGAGTTACCCGGACATAGTCAGGCTGGCAGGAGCAGAGCCTGTGGTGGTCCCCACCCTCGAGGAAAATGATTTCAAGCTGACCGCGGCAATTCTGGAAGACCACCTAACGGAGCGCTGCCGCGGCCTGATCCTCAACAGTCCCAGCAATCCCACGGGTACTGTGTACAGCAGTGAGGAGCTTGCAGAGCTGGCGGAGGTGGTACTGCAGCACCGCTTGCTGGTCATATCAGATGATATCTATTACAGAATACTGTTTGACGGTCTAAACTGGAACAGCCTTGCCATGCTGGACGATGAGCTCAGACAGTATACTATTGTGGTGAACGGTGTATCCAAGACGTATGCCATGACGGGCTGGCGCATAGGCTATCTGGCTGCACCCGCAGAGATAGCCGCCGCAGTAAACAAGATTCAGGGCCAGAACACTTCCAACCCCAATTCCATCGCCCAGAAAGCGGCGCTGGCTGCCCTGACCGGTCCCCAGGAGGCAGTGCAGTACATGGTGGACAAGTATGAACAGCGGCGCCAGCTCATGCTGAGCCTTCTGGAGAAAATTCCGGGTGTTCGGGCCTTTCGACCTGCCGGAGCTTTCTATGTATTTGTGAATTGCAGTGCATTTTACGGTCGCTCCTTTGCCAGCGACACCATAGAAAACTCGGTTGATCTTGCCTCTTACCTGTTGGAAAAGGCTCAGATTGCCACTGTTCCCGGCATCGCCTTTGGTGAGGACGGTTATCTGCGCTTTTCTTTTGCTACTTCGGTGCAAGTAATAGAACGGGGCCTCGAACTGCTGAGTACCGCTCTGTCTCAGCTGCATTAGCAACGAGATGCCTGGTATTGAAGAAGAAGAGCACAGCTCAGCCAGGTGGCTGCCGACATTGCCGGCTGTGGGGCGAACTGTGATGCAGTCCTTTGCAGTGCCGAGCAATTGGCGGAACCTGCTGATGGAATGAAGCCTTTTTGCTGCCTGGAGAAACCCCTGCTTCTGGTCCACATTTTGCATAACTGACCCAGAGAATTTATCAATCTGAAGCGACCATTAAGCCACTAGGGGTCAGGCATGGTAAAGAAGCTGGGCGAACTTCTTGTCCGCGAAACACTCATCACTGAGGAGCAGTTGGAGAACGCACTCCAGGAGCAGAAGAACAACGGCGGCGTCCTGGGGACCCATCTGGTCAAGATGGGCTACCTGGAAGAGGGAGAACTGCTGGAATTTCTGAGCAAGCAATATGGGGTGCCGGTTACTGATCCTTCCAAATTGGACGTGGATCCTGAAGTCATCGACATGATCCCCTCCAACATTGTGCAGAAGTACAAAATTGTGCCCATATCCCTGGAGGGTCAGACTCTGACCATAGCCATGGTGGATCCCTCCAACATATTCATCATTGATGACATCAGGTTTCTCACCAGAAAAAATGTGAGGGTGACGGTTGCCACCGAAAGCGCCATCAAACAGGCTATGGACAGGTTCTATGACGCCGGTGCCAACCTGGAAGACGTGATCAGCGAGTTTGCCGACGATGGCGTCGATGTGATCAGTTCTACTGAAGAACTCGACATCAGTGAACTGGAAAGCGCTGCTGAACAGGCTCCGGTAGTAAAACTGGTGAACCTCATACTGGTGGACGCCATCAAGAAAATGGCAAGTGACATCCATATCGAACCATATGAAAAGAGTTTCAGGGTGCGCTTCAGAATAGACGGTGTGCTCTATGAGATAATGAGGCCGCCTCTGCGCTTGAAAAATGCTCTGATTTCACGTATCAAAATCATGTCCAGACTCGATATAGCCGAGCGCCGCCTGCCTCAGGATGGCCGCATAAAGTTAAAGACAAAAGGCAAGGAGATGGATTTCCGTGTCTCCGTGCTGCCCACGCTGTTCGGCGAGAAAGTGGTGCTGCGGCTTCTGGACAAATCCAATCTGCAGTTGGATATGACCAAGCTCGGCTTCCAGGAGAAGCAGCTGAAAGAGTTCAAAGAAGCGATCCATAAGCCCTTTGGCATGGTCCTGGTTACCGGTCCCACAGGGAGCGGCAAAACCACCACTCTTTACAGCGCTCTGTCCGAGCTGAACAAGACCACTGAAAACATATCAACAGCAGAAGATCCTGTGGAGTTCAATCTCAGTGGCATCAATCAGGTGCAGATCCACGAGTCCATCGGCCTCACATTTGCGGCAGCATTGCGTTCTTTTCTCCGCCAGGACCCTGATATTATCATGGTGGGAGAGATCCGAGATTTCGAAACTGCTGAAATAGCAATCAAAGCGGCCCTAACAGGGCACCTGGTTCTCAGCACCCTGCACACCAATGACGCCCCCAGTACAGTCAACCGTCTGCTCAATATGGGTGTGGAACCTTTTCTGGTGGCCTCGGCCGTCAATCTCATTCTAGCCCAGAGACTGGCGCGGATGATTTGTGAGGACTGCAAGCAGGAGATGGAAGTACCGCAGGAGACCTTGCTGGATCTCGGCGTTCCAGAAGAAGAAGTGGGCAGCATTACCTGCTACCGTGGTGCTGGTTGTGCCTCGTGCAACCAGACCGGTTACAAGGGCAGAATTGCCCTGTACGAGGTCATGCCCCTCTATGATGAGATCAAAGAGTTGGTCCTGGTAGGGGCTTCTACCACCGAGATCAAACGGGAGGCAATGAGGCTCGGCATGTTGACCTTGCGGCAATCAGGAATCAACAAGTTGAAGGCTGGAATCACTACAGTTGAAGAGGTGGTACGCTGCTCCGTGAAGGACTAACCCTTGAAAAAAGGGTAAAGATAACATGCGATCAGGGGCAGCAATTGTAAGGCGAAGATGCTGCCAAGAAATATGACAAGGAGCACGGTATGGCGGAATACGTGTGGGTAGGAATCAATCGGAAGGGAAAAAAGAAAAAGGGTGAACTGGACGCGGAAAATGAGAATATGGTCCGCCTCACCCTCAGACGACAGGGCATCGAACCCAAAAAAATCAAACCCAAGCCGAAAGACATCTTCGCAAACGTCAAGGCCTTTCAGCCCAAAGTGACCGAAAAGGATATTGTGGTCATGACGCGGCAATTTGCCACCATGATTGATGCAGGCCTTCCCCTGGTACAGTGTCTTGATATTCTGTACAGTCAGCAGGACAACCGCACCTTCAAACGCATTCTCAAACAGGTAAAAGAAGATGTGGAAGAAGGCTCGACCTTTGCCGATGCACTCAAGAAGCACCCGCAAGTCTTCGACGAACTCTTTGTCAACCTGGTGGCAGCAGGGGAGGTAGGCGGCATCCTAGATATCATTCTCAATCGCCTGGCGAATTACATTGAGAAGGCGGCGAAGCTCAAGAAGAAAGTCAAGAGCGCCATGACCTATCCTATTGTGGTCACGGCAATTGCCGTCCTGGTGGTGGCAGTAATCCTGGTGTTTGTAATCCCGGTGTTTCAGACCATGTTTGCAGATTTTGGCCGCGCTCTGCCGCTTCCTACCCAGATCGTGGTAAACTTGAGCAATTTTGTCAAAGGTAATATTCTTTATATGATTGTGGGGCTGGCTATTCTGGTATTTGCTTTCAGAAGGTTCTATCGTACTGAAAAGGGCAGAGCTCTGGTGGACAGACTCATACTCCGGGTGCCTATTTTTGGCGTGCTCATTCGCAAGGTGGCGGTGGCCAAGTTTACCCGCACACTGGGAACCATGATCGGCAGTGGGGTGCCTATCCTGGACAGCCTTGAAATTGTGGCGGCCACAGCAGGCAACCGGACCATTGAGGAGGCAATCAGAGAGACCAGGCAGAGTATCAGCGAGGGGCGTACTATTGCTGAGCCTCTTGCTGACAGTGAAGTATTTCCCTCCATGGTGGTGCAGATGATCTCTGTGGGGGAGGCTACGGGAGCTCTTGACACCATGCTGGGTAAGATTGCCGATTTTTATGATGATGAGGTAGATGCTGCTGTGGAGGCGCTCACCTCCATGTTGGAGCCCTTCATGATGGTGTTTCTCGGCGGCACTATCGGTGCTCTGGTGATATCCATGTATTTGCCGATATTTCAGATGGCCGGAGCTGTGGGCGGCTAAGTACTACGATTCGCAAATACAGTGACGTATTCTGCTAATTTATCTCGAAGCAATTGCTCACCCAGCACTAGGTCCTGAGGAAATAAGTTCGTCATTGAACTTATGAATCGAAGGACTAAGCGAAGATGTCTGTGAATGAAGATCCTGTCAAGGGTGCTACAGCTGAGCTCTTGAGGAAACTCAAGAGGCTGATGTTCCTCAGGGTGCTCTTTGCCACCTTTCTGCTCGCAGTTACGGCAGTAGTCCAGGCAAAGGCCTACCAGTTCTTTATCAATGCCTCACCGATCTCCCTCTACACAGTGGCTGTGCTGATCTATTTTGCCACTGGCTGCTACGTCCTGCTCTTGAGACGGTTGCACAGGGCAAACAGGGTAAAACTGCTGGCCTACATCCAGCTCGTCCTGGATGTGGTCTTCGTCACTGCCCTCATTTATGTCACCGGCGGCATCGAAAGTATTTTTTCCTTCATGTACATCCTGGTAATAATAAATGCTGCCATCATGCTGTATCGTCGAGGAGGACTGTTCATTGCTTCAGCTAGCAGCATTTTCTATGGCGTGCTTCTCGATATGCAGTATTTCGGTCTTGCTCATCCCTTCTACACCCGCTCTTCGACTGCCATGCATTACAGTAGTGGCTACTATTTTTACACTGTTCTCATGAATATTATGGCTTTCTACGCGGTGGCTTTTTTGAGCAGTTATCTCGCCGAGGAACTTCGCCGCAGCGGCGCAAAGTTGGAAGAGAAGCAGTATGATCTCGATCAACTGGAGTTGCTCAATCGCAATATAGTGCAGAGCATCAACAGTGGACTGATCACCCTGGATAATGCACTGAGAATAACCTATGTAAATCGGGCTGCTGAAAGCATCTCAGGATTCAAGCTGGCAGAGATGCAGGGAAAACACATCAGTGCCATTTTCCCCGAGATAGCTCCCCGGCTGATAGGAGGCAAGCAGTCCAGGGGAGATGGGGCAAGACGGCGACCGGAGCGCAACGACTTTAGTTTTACCCGCAAGGATGGCACCACAGTGCATCTGGGTTTCTCTCAGTCAGTACTTTCTGACCCGCGCGGCCATGAATTTGGTCTCATTCTTATTTTTCAAGATTTAACTGAAATTCGCCGCATGGAAGAACAGATTCGCCGGATGGACCGTCTCGCTGTAGTGGGCGAGCTCGCAGCTGGGATTGCCCATGAAATAAAGAACCCCCTGGCATCTCTCAGTGGATCTCTGCAAATGATGAGAGATGAATTGACTCTAGAGGATGAATACCAGCGTCTCATGGATATAACCTTGCGTGAGGCTGAACGGCTCAATGCCCTGGTCAATGAGTTCCTTCTCTTTTCCAAGCCAGCAAGGAAGGCAGAGGAGTCTGTGGAGATACACCAGGTGATAAACGATACCCTGGAAATCCTGGGTAACAGCCCTGAACTGCCGAGGCTCGTACGGATCCGCAAGAATTTTGCCGACAATCTCTGGGTAAATATTGATTCTCAACAGCTAGAACAGGTGATCTGGAACCTGATGCTGAATGCCCTGCACAGCATGAATGACGGTGGGGAAATATGCATATCTACCGGAATCCATTATGAAAATGGTACAGGAAACAGCAGGAAGAACTTTGCCAAGATCTCCATTTTGGACACTGGTCCAGGGATTCCCCAGGAAATTCAGGACAAGATATTCAATCCCTTCTTTACTACCAAAGAAAGCGGTACCGGGCTTGGTTTGACAATTGTCCACAGAATCATTGAGAATTATGGCGGCAGGATCTTTTTCAAAAGCGACGGCCGTTCAGGAACCACCTTCACCATTTATCTGCCTCTGGCTAGTACAGATCACTCTCCAGAAAATGGTTCTCTCGAAAGTGAATAGAAAGTGGCCAGGTCTGGGGCCCGCTGCAGCCCTCTGGTGACAAACAGACAACCTGTCAACATAACTTGAAAATATGAAATGTCTCCCCTCTGTTAGAGCTTGACTCCTGCCGGCAAATCGTTTATCGTAACGCCCCTTGAGATACATGCCACAACCCAGTGAGAGGAGGAGCCACCGCTACTGCCCAGATGGAGTGTTTGGCAGCAGATGTATGTGCTGTTATGTTGCCGAATATACAGCGGCCATTTTTTGCAGGAGTCGCCTTGCAGCCAGTGGGTTCAGCAGTGAAGGGCTCGCCTCAAAGGATTCATGAAAATGGCCACAGATGAATTGAGCCAACTGCTGAGACAACGCCGGCAGAAAGCGGAGAGACTCAGGCAGGCAGGGGTTGACATCTACTGTAACGACTTTGCTGTCCAGGATAGATTTGCCAACATCAAGGCTAGCTACCAGGATTTAGACGACGATAAGTTGGCACAACAGAGGCGGGTATTTGTTTGCGCCGGCCGCATCATGGCGATACGCTCCTTTGGACGAGCATCATTCGTGACTCTACAGGATGCCACCGGCAGGCTGCAAATCTACGTCAAAAAAGAGGAGGTGGGCCAGGACAGTTATGGCCTCTTCCGAAAGTTTGACATAGGTGATCTGGTTGGCGTCAAAGGAACCCTGTTTCGCACCCGGACAGGTGAATTGACCCTGCTCTGCCAGGAAATTCGTTTACTGACCAAGAGCCTCAGGCCGCTGCCAGAAAAATACCATGGCTTTCGAGATGTGGAGGCAAGGTATCGGCAGCGCTATGTGGACCTCATTGTCAACGAAGAGGTGCGCCAACTGTTTGTCAGGCGAGCGGTTATCATTGAGAAGCTCCGGGAATTCCTTCAGACCAGAGGCTTTTTGGAAGTCGAGACGCCCATGATGCAGCCCATTCCCGGAGGTGCTACTGCCAAACCGTTTACCACATTCCATAATGCCCTGGGCATCGAACTCTATCTGCGGGTTGCTCCTGAACTCTATCTCAAGAGGTTGCTGGTGGGAGGATTCGAGAAGGTATTCGAATTGAATCGAAACTTTCGCAACGAAGGCATCTCCTTTGAACACAACCCCGAGTTCACCATGCTGGAGTTTTATCAGGCATATGCCACCTATGAGGATTTGATGCGCTTGAGTGAAGAAATGTTTTGCTTCCTCGCTTCGCAGCTCAACGGGGATCTCCGCTTTTCCTATCAGGGAATGGACATTGATCTCACCCCACCCTGGCGAAAACTGCCCCTGTACGAAGCGCTCGTCGATATTGGTGGTCTGGGCCGAGATGAGATCGAAGACAGCAGCAAGCTCATGGCCCGGGCAGAGAGTCTGGGTATTGCCACTGCAAAACAAGGACCGGCCAAAATCATAACCAAACTCTTTGATGTACTGGTTGAGCCCAAGTTGATACAACCCACTTTCATCACTCATTATCCTGTGGAAGTTTCACCTTTGGCGCGGCGGAATGTGGCCGATCCTTCTGTGGTGGACAGATTTGAGCTGTTCATAGGCGGCCGAGAAATTGCCAATGGTTTTTCCGAGCTGAATGACCCTGATGATCAAAGGACGAGATTCATGCAGCAGGTGGCCGAGCGGGAAGCAGGCGACGAAGAAGCTCATTTCATGGATGAGGACTACCTCAGGGCCCTGGAGTATGGCATGCCTCCTGCGGCTGGTGAAGGAGTCGGCATCGATAGGGTGATAATGCTTTTCACCAACAGAGCTTCCATAAGGGAGGTAATTCTGTTCCCGCACATGAGGCCCGAGCGCAGCTGAGTGGCGGTGTGGATGGAAATCTGCTATAAGATCTCAGCAAGGTGATCCCCGATTGGCTCGATTTGCTCTCTGCCATGCTCGCTAGAGCTGCGCTGCTGGGGTCTGCGGAGATATGGGCTGGTCGTTACTACCCACCCCTAAACATAAATAGCTATGCCCTACGAACTGTTTATCGGTCTTCGCTATCTGAAAGCGAAACGCAAACAGACCTTCATTTCCTTGATCACTTTTATATCTGTTGCCGGCGTCATGGTGGGGGTAACAGCCCTCATAATTGTCCTGGCGGTGATGAACGGCTTCAAGGAAGATCTGCGTCAAAAGATACTGGGGGTTACCTCACACGTGGTGGTCTCGAGTTATACTGGTGCCCTAGCCAACTATCAACAGTTGACCTCTCGAATAGAAGCAGTCCCGGGTGTTGTGGCAGCCACTCCTTTCATTTATTCTCAGGTGATGCTCAGCACTGGACAGACTACCTCCGGTGCTGTGCTCAGGGGGATAGATCCGCAGACAGCTGGTAAGGTGTTGAGCCTGGGAAGAAACCTGAGGCAGGGAAGTCTGGCTGACCTGGCCAGGCAAGACATCCCTGTGGCAGGCAGTGCTTTGCCTGGAATCATCCTGGGCAACGAGTTGGCCAGGAATCTAGGTGTAGTGAAAGGGCAGGTGATTACAGTGCTTTCACCCGTAGGCCGCTTGACACCATTTGGCCAAATGCCTCGAGCACAAGCATTCAAGATGGTGGGAGTCTTTGAATCTGGCATGTATGAGTATGACAGCACACTGGCCTACGTCTCACTCCCAGCGGCCCAGCGCTTCCTTGGCATGAAAGGAAAAATCACCGGCATCGAGGTAAGGGTCGAGGATATTTACAGGGCTGACATTGTGGCGCGACATATCAAGAAGCTACTGGGAGGGTTTCCTTTCTACTGTCGGGACTGGATGCGAATGAATAAAAACCTTTTTTCTGCCTTGAAGCTGGAAAAGATAGTCATGTTCATCATTCTTGCTCTCATAATATTGGTGGCAGCATTTAATATTATCAGTACTCTCATTATGGTGGTGATGGAGAAGACAAGAGATATAGCCATTCTGAAATCTATGGGGGCGACCAGCCGAAGCATCATGAAAATATTCATGATCGAAGGTCTGGTCATTGGGGTAGTTGGTACCATGCTCGGACTTGCCGGCGGCTATGCTGTGTGCAAACTGCTGGCGAAATACAAATTCATCGAGCTGCCCAAGGATGTGTACTACATTTCCACCCTCCCGGTAAAGATGGATCCAATAGACGTCGCCGTCATAGCCTTGGCTGCAATGGCCATAACCCTTGCTGCCACACTGTATCCCGCCTGGCAGGCTTCGCGGCTCGATCCGGCAGAGGCCATTCGTTATGAGTAGAGCAGAACCCCTTGTGCAGGTGTCTGAGTTGTACAAACACTTCGGCAGTGACGAGCGCCGTGTGGAGGTGTTGCGTGGGGTCAATCTCAGCATAAAAAGAGGCCAGAGTGTGGCAGTGGTGGGAGCTTCAGGAGTAGGCAAATCCACCTTACTCCACATCCTCGGGACGCTGGAACGTCCAAGTTCAGGTACGGTGCAGTACGAGGGGGAGGACGTATTCAGTTTGCCTGAAGAAGCCCTGGCAATGTTCCGCAACCAGACCATCGGCTTTGTGTTTCAGTTTCATCATCTGCTTGCCGAATTCACCGCACTAGAAAACACCATGATGCCAGCTTTAATTGCCCGCAAAGGCAAGAGAGAGTCCAGAGAAATGGCAGAAGAGGTGCTGGCTCAGGTTGGCTTGAGCCATCGGTTGGCACATCGTGTTGGAGAACTGTCTGGGGGCGAGCAGCAACGGGTTGCTGTGGCGCGCGCCCTGGTGCTCAGACCAAAAGTACTTCTTGCAGATGAGCCCACGGGAAATCTGGACACGAGAACTGGAGGCGATATTCATGAACTGTTGTTACGCCTTAATCGTGAACACAATGTGAGTATGGTGGTGGTCACTCATAATATGGAGTTGGCCGGTATGATGGAGTTCAGACTGCAGTTGAAAGACGGTACTTTGCGGCAAGTTTCGGAGGACGTCAAGGGGGCGTCAGCAAGTTGAGAAAGTGCTTCTATCTGATTCCGTTTCTCTTTTGTCTCGTCTGGGTCCAGTCGCTTTATGGGCAGGCCGTACGGATAGCCATCGTGCCATTCACCTTTCATAGTGTGGAGGATCTCAGCGGTCTGCAGGGACCGCTGTTGAACCTGTTCATGAAAAGCTTGCGAAAGCAAGGATTTCAGCCCATCTCTGCCAAAGACGCCCTTCAGGGTGAAGCAATACAGGTGGGCACCGCAATGACTGACGCCCTGGCGAGAGCCATTGGTCGGTCCTTGGAGTGCGACTTCGTTTTGTACGGAAGTTTGAGCAAGTTTGCCGAGCAAATCAGCCTCGATGTTCGCCTGGTAGATGTGAAGGGCGCCAGGCCAACTGCCTCCATATACGCGGTGAAGGTGGGTCTGGAAAATCTTGCCAGTGCCGTGGCCGATGTGGTTGCAGAGATCAGTATTCGTGTCTACCGCAAGAAGAAGATCTATGAGATAGTTATCCGCGGCAATCGCCGGGTAGAAGACGAGGCAATAAAGCTAGTAATTCACAGCAAGCCAGGTCAACTATTGGACCAGGCACAATTACGCAAGGATCTCACAGCCATTTATAAGATGGGCTATTTTACGGATGTGCGGATAGAGACTGAAGATACCCCCCAGGGGCAGAAGGTTATTTTCGTTGTGGTGGAAAAGCCGACCATCAACAAGGTGGTAATTCATGGCGCCCATGCAGTGAAGGAGGATGACATCCGGGGTGCCATTGCCACCAAGCCCTATACCATCCTGAAGCAGGCTACCATCACTGAAGATATGGAAAGAATACGGGCGCTCTATCGAGACAAAGGATACTACAATGCCAAGGTAACCTACGAAGTGCAGCCTTTGAAAGGCAATGCCGTGGTGGTGAAATTCAACATCAAAGAACACCAGAAGCTCTACATAAGGAAGATTATCTTTACTGGAAACCACGAATTTAGCGACAAAGAACTCAAGAAGAAGATCAAGACTTCAGAGAAAGGATTCTTTTTCTGGCTCACAGAGTCCGGCATCCTCAAGCAAGAACAGCTGGACATTGACGTGGATCGACTGGCGGCATTCTATCACAACCAGGGGTTTGTGGACGCCAAGGTGGGAAGTCCGGTGATTACCTACGATGACAAGGGAATTAATATTGAATTTCCCATCTTTGAAGGGAAGCGCTTTAGGGTGGGCAAGGTGAAGGTCACGGGGATCGAGCCGGAGGATGAAAAAAAACTGCAGAGTTCCTTAAAGTTACCAGAGACAGAATACTTTAGCAGAGAAGTTCTGGCGCGGGACATTGAAGCGATTACCAATTACTACACGGACAAGGGTTATGCCTTTGCAGAGGTGATTCCTCGCATTCGTGAAAATCCTGCTGAACAGCTGGTTGATGTTGACTACGAGGTAAACAAAGGCCAGCTGGTATACTTTGGCAGGATAACAATCAGCGGCAACACCAAGACACGCGACAAGGTGATCAGGCGCGAGCTGCGAGTAGTAGAGCAGGGACGCTACGACAAGGCCAAACTGCAGCGAAGCGTTCAAAATCTCCGTAGGTTGGATTATTTTGAAGGTGTGGCCGTAGACACCATGAAGGGGAAAAAGCCGAATGAAATGGATCTCAATGTCAAGGTGAAGGAAAAACCTACCAGTTTTGTTTCTCTGGGGGCTGGCTACAGCTCTGCAGACAAAGTTTTTGTGGCCGGCCAAATCGCCGAGCGCAATCTTTTCGGGAGAGGTCAGCAGCTACAGTTTCAGGGGCAATTCGGCAAAGACTCCAACAGATTTATGCTGCAGTTCACCGAACCCTGGCTGTTTGACATGCCCCTCTCTACAAGTGTTTCTGCCTATAGATGGTTCCGGGATTACGACGAGTACAGCAAGGAAAGTTATGGCGGCAAGTTGGGCTTTGGCTACCCGGTGTGGGATTACACCAGGCTGTATATGTCCTATGGCTATGACCACTCCGCAGTGCAGAATGTATCTAGTTCGGCAGCTGACTTTATCAAGGATCAGAAGGGCACCATCATCTCCAGCGTAATCAGCACTATTCTGCGCCGGGACAGCAGAGATCACCCGTTCTTCACCACCAGAGGCTCCGACAATAGTCTCACTCTGGACTTTGCCGGCCTGGGAGGAGATGCGGGGTACATCAAAGCCATATTTAACAGCGGCTGGTACTATCCTCTGTTCTGGAAATTCGTCGGCTTTCTTCATGGAAAGATCGGCTTTATAGAGGAGGTGGATGGCATGGTGCCCATCTATGAACGCTTCTTTCTAGGTGGCATAAACTCAATTCGCTCTTTTGGTTCAGGTGACGTGAGTCCACGTGACCGGAAGACGGGTGACCGGATAGGCGGCAACAAGATGGCGCTTTTCAACGCAGAACTCCTCTTTCCTCTCATAGAGTCCCAGGGTTTGAGGGGTGTAATATTCTTTGACGCCGGCAACAGCTACGATAACGGTGAAAACATAGATATCAGCAAGTTCAAGTTGGCGGTAGGTGGGGGATTTCGTTGGCAATCACCCATGGGACCTCTCAGACTTGAATGGGGTCTAAACCCAAGTCCCAGCAAGGATGAATCTCGCACAAAGTGGCAGTTTTCCATGGGGGTCTATTTCTAAAACATACTGAAGATGAAGGGTCTGGCACTCCGGAGTTGCTTGCCACTGTGTTGGTGGTGATCAAAGAGTTTTCAAGGGGAGGGCCAGAAGGAAGACCTGGAGATAGCTGAAATGCTTGCAACCTGAGAGCTACTAGATTATTCTGGTGCCAGTTTGTGGTCCCACTGTGACCCTGATGAAATGAAGCCTCCCTTCTTACAACGAACGAGTCGAGTAAGTGAGGAATGGGCTGCGACGATAATGATTGAACTAGGAGTCCTGCGATGAAAAAGTACGCTGCTTTTTTGACGATCTTTCTGTTGTTTTATGGAGTGGGCATTGCCTCTGCCGCAGAGGTGGTGAAGCTGGGTTACTTCGATATGCAAACCATTATAGAACGCTCTGAAATAGGCAAGCAGGGTGCAGAGAAGTTTCAGCAGCAAAAGGAAAAAGTTCGGCAAGAGTTGTCTGGCAAATTGAAAGAAATCAAAGCACTCGATGAAGAGTTCAAGAAAAAGGAACAAATATGGAGTGCTGAAGTGAAAAAGCAAAAAGCTCAAGAGATCATGGCCAAAAGGATGGAATATGACCGCCTCGCCTACGACGCTAACCGTCAGCTCGACAAGCTGCAGCAAGAATTGCTCAATCCTATAAGGGATAAAATCTTCGACATTATAACCCGTATTGGCAAGGAAGAGGGCTACACCATGATCTGGGAAATGCGCCGGGCAGGCTTGGCCTATGCCCCAGCCTCTCTGGAACTCACAGACAGGATTATCAAAGAACTCAACGAGAGAGTGAAAAAGAGCAAATAGTAGAAATGGCTGGTCCGGAAATGTTTGTCGACAAGACAACGCCCTTTTCCTGGATTGGCATCCACTGACTTCGGGGGAGGATAACAACCGATTAATCCGGGTAGGTGTTTTCCCGAAGCGGGCTTACCTTGCCGATTGGCGAGATATCCCGAGAGAGCCACACCGTTTGGGAGGAGCAGAGGTCGGATGGACGGCAAGATGGAAACAACCCTGGGCGACCTGCAGCGAATGGTTGGCGGTGAACTGCATGGGGACCCGGAGTTGAGAATCTCCGGGGTTGCTCCTCTGGAGAGTGCCTCAGCTGGTGACATCTCTTTTGTTATATCTCCCAAATACAGTAGTGCAGCCAGGTCATCAAAGGCTGCTGCTTTCGTCGTTCCTCGAGGTATGGAAGATTTCCAAAAACCGCGGGTTGTTCACGGTAATCCCTATCTAGCCCTTGCCAAGATTCTTGCTCTGTTCAGTCACGATGTTGTTCAGGCCGCCGGAGTGAGCTCCGCAGCTCATCTGGATCCTGGGGTAAAGTTGGGCAAGGACGTTTCTGTACATCCAGGGGTCTATGTTGGCGAGGCAGCAGTCTTGGGTGATCGGGTAATCTTGTTGCCAGGGGTTTATATTGGTGCCGGTGTTCACATTGGGGAAGACTGTCTAATTTACCCGAATGCCACCATTCTCGAGCGGTGCCGCCTTGGCAAGAGAGTAATAGTCCATAGCGGCACGGTAATAGGCAGTGACGGCTTCGGTTATGCCCAGGAAGACGGCCGCCATGTGAAGATTCCCCATCTCGGCATAGTGCAAATCGATGATGATGTGGAAATAGGGGCTAACTGCACTGTTGATCGAGGGACGCTGGGGAGAACCTGGATCAAGCGCGGAGTCAAGATAGATAACCTTGTGCAGATAGCCCATAATGTGGTTATCGGTGAGAACAGCATTATTGTTGCCCAGGTGGGAATCTCAGGCAGTACTCGCCTTGGAAAGCACGTGGTGCTGGCGGGCCAGGTGGGGGTGGCGGGACACCTCGAGATAGGTGATGGAGTGCGAGTGGGAGGACAATCTGGAGTTGCCAAGTCTATTGCACCTGGGGAAACCGTGTCGGGCAGCCCTGCCATTCGTCATCAGGACTGGTTGCGCAACTGCGGCATCATGAAGAGGCTGCCAGACCTCTACAGAGAGATGCGAGAACTGGAGCAAAGGCTGAACCATATCGAACAAATAGTTGGTGCTCGTGGCAAGGGGTTGGAGTGATGATAGAAATAGGAGAAATTCTCAGAATCATGCCTCATCGGTACCCTTTCCTTCTCGTCGATCGGATAGAGAAGTTGGACAAGGGCAGTGAAATCGTAGGCTTGAAAAACGTAACCATAAATGAACCTTTTTTTATCGGACATTTTCCTGGCAAGCCGATCATGCCGGGAGTGCTTATTGTGGAAGCAATGGCCCAGGTGGGCGGCGTTCTTGCTTTTGTTTCCTCCCAGGCGGAACTGTCAGGCAGCCTTGTCTATTTCATGGGTATGGACAAGGTCCGCTTTCGAAAGCCTGTGGTCCCGGGCGACCAGTTGCGTCTGCACTTGAAAATGCTTCGGCAAAAGAGGAAGGTTTTCAAGATGCGAGGGGAGGCGTACGTTGGTGATTCCCTGGTGGCTGAGGCTGAACTGATGGCTGCAATTGAAGATACTCCAAAGAAGGCAGAAGCAAGTGAGAGCTGAACAGAGAGCTGTCAGAATTCATCCGACGGCTATTATTCACACCAGCGTCAAACTGGAACCTCCGGTCGAAATCGGGCCATACTCGGTGGTCGACGCGGAGGTTACTATCGGCAAGAACTGTAAGATTCATGCCCACGTCCATATTGCTTCATACACCGCAATTGGACCTCGCTGCGAGATCTATCCTTTTGCCTCTGTAGGTACACCGCCACAGGATCTCAAGTACGATGGTCGCCGTACGGGTACAGTCATCGGTGCTGACAACGTGATCAGGGAGTTCGTTACCATCAACCGGGGCAGCGTAGGGGGGCAAGAGATAACGAGGATCGGCGACCATAACTTGCTGATGGCCTATAGCCATGTGGCGCATGATTGTGTTCTCGGCAATCATGTCATAATGGCCAATGCCGCGACTCTCGCCGGCCATGTCAATGTGGAAGATTTTGCCGTTCTTGGCGGCCTGACCGCAGTGCACCAGTACGTGCGCATAGGCACCCATGCCTTCGTAGGCGGCAAAACAGGAGTTTCCAAAGACATCCCGCCATATGCACTTGCTGCTGGCGACCGGGCTCGTCTCTATGGCATCAACACCATCGGTCTGAAAAGAAAGAATTTTAGCGAAGAAGTACTGCGGGCTCTGAAGGATTGTTACCGGATTTTGTTTCGCAGCCACAAACCGCTTCGCCAGGCACTTGCAGAGGCCGAGCGCAAGTGGGGCAATTTTGCCGAGGTGAGAATCCTGCTGGATTTTATTCTCGGCTCCCAGCGAGGCATAACCCGTTAGTGTCTTCTAAAGCTGTCAACAGTTGGGCCGTTGAGAGGTATAGATTAGATTGCTGCGGAAAGCCCTGCCTTCAAAGCTGAGTATGTTGACCTGTGAAACTTTGCCGGTCTTTCCCTCGTCGAGTTCTTGGTGGCACTGTGAATAGAATAGGACTAATTGCAGGGAGCGGCCAGTTTCCTCTCCTCTTCGCCCGGGCTGCCAGAAGCGCCAATTATACAGTAATAGCTGTAGCGCTAGAGGGTGAGACCGATGTGCGTTTGCAGGAAGAGGTGGACCAGTGTACCTGGGTGAAACTGGGTCAACTGGGTCGCATGATAGAGACCTTGCAGCAGGCGAGGGTCTCTGAAGCTGTGATGGCGGGTTCAGTTGAAAAGACCAAGCTTTTCCGGAAAATACGACCGGACTGGAAGGCGCTGAACCTGCTGGCGCGGATGTTTCACAAACAAGATGACGCCCTCCTGCGAGCACTGGCCCAGGAAATGGAACGGCATGGTATCAAAATTAGAGCCTCCACCATGTTTCTGCCCGATCTCCTCGCTCCCAGGGGCATCCTTGGTCGTCGCACCCCGAACAGACGTGAGCGGCGAGATATCGAATTCGGCTGGCATCTGGCCAAAGAGATCGGCAGGTTGGATATAGGTCAGTGTATAGTTGTCAAAGACCAGGCTGTGCTGGCTGTTGAGGCAATTGAGGGAACCGACCAGACCATACTCAGGGGAGGCAGACTAGGTCAAGAAGGCTCTGTGGTCATCAAGGTCAGCAAACCAGGACAGGATCTGCGTTTTGATGTCCCTGCAGTGGGTTTGCAGACCATAGTCAATATGGAGCGGGCAGGGGCAAAGGTTCTGGTCCTCGAAGCTGGTAAGACATTGATGTTTGACCGGCAGGAAATGATTCATGCTGCTGACCGGGCAGGCATTGCCATTGTCTGCAAAGAGGAACAGGGAGATTTTCTTGAACGGCAATTCCCTGTCGCTCCTGCGTGTCGGCGAGCGTCCTCCCGAGGAGAAGAACAAGCCGGCAATGGTTTGCCTCCCCGGATTGTTTCAGGAGGGCAGCAAGAGAAGATTAGTGTGGCTGTGGTGGGAGTGGGCTATCTGGGAAAGTTTCACACTGAAAAATACGCCAGCTTGCCTGACGCGGAGCTGGTTGCTGTGGTGGACATCGACGAGGCCAGAGCTTGCCAGGTAGCGAAGAAATTCTCTTGTCAGCCTTATTTTTCTCACCAGGACATCATTGGTAGGGTTGAAGCGGTAAGTGTGGTGACTCCCACGAAAGAGCACTATCATATTGCCCGGGATTTGCTGGAAGCTGGCATCCATGTGCTCGTGGAAAAACCCATGACAGTGACTCTGCCGGAGGCAGACATTCTCATCGAGTTGGCCAGAGAGAGAGATCTTACTTTGCAAGTAGGACACCTGGAACGGTTCAACCCTGCAGTGGTGACCGCGCGGGAGCACGTGCAGCAGCCGTTGTTTGTGGAATCGCATCGCCTGGCTTCTTTTACTGAACGGGGAACCGAGGTCAACGTCATACTGGATCTTATGATCCATGACATTGACATTATTCTCAGCCTGCTGTCTTCTTCTTTGAAAGACCTGCATGCTGTGGGAGTTAGGGTTCTCACGCGCCATATTGATATTGCCAGCGTACGGCTGGAGTTTACCGACGGCTGCATTGCCAACCTGACAGCGAGTAGGATATCTGCCAAGAAAATGAGAAAGATAAGAATATTTCAACCGGACAGCTATATATCTCTGGACTATGCTGCCAGGAAGGTGGAGCTGTTTCGTAAGCTGAACCAGACGGGTTCTGACGGATTGCCGGAGATAGAATACCAACGTCTGCAGGTGGCCGATGTGGATCCCTTGCAGGAGGAGCTCCGTGCCTTCCTGCACTCCGTACGCAGCGGCGAGCCCCCAGTGGTGAGCGGCAAGGCCGGCAGAGACGCCCTGGAGCTTGCTACCCTGGTGAGCGATGAAATTCAGCAGAGGACGAAGGAGCTCAGCAGAGTCCTCGGCCTGGCCGGGGAGGGCTAGGGGTCTGGGAGGCCAGTGGTCAAAAAAGTCTTCATCATAGCCGGGGAAGCTTCGGGGGATCTGCACGGCGCCAGCCTGGTAAAGGCTATGCGCTCATTGGATCCCTCCATTACTTTCCGCGGTGTAGGTGGAGACCGTATGCAGCGGGCAGGTGTAGTGCTGTGCGGCAGTGCGGCTTCCATGGCAGTGGTGGGAGCCACTGAGGTTGCCTGGCATCTCGGGACCATCGCCTCAACTTTCCACAAGTGCATTGTCACCCTGCGCACCTGGCGTCCAGACCTGGTCATCCTCATTGACTACCCCGAGTTCAATATGCTCATTGCCAGGCTTGCCAGGAAGTTTGCTCTCAAGGTCATGTATTATATTGGCCCCCAGGTGTGGGCTTGGCGCCCTGGCCGGGTGAATACTCTTTGCAGGTGTGTGGACAAGATGGTGGTTGTCCTGGACTTCGAGGAGGACATTTACCGCAGAGCCGGGCTTGACGTTGCCTATGTGGGTCACCCCCTTCTCGATGTGGTAATACCGCGGAGCAGCGGTGATATGCTTGAGCAGCTGGGGTTCGCAGGGGAGCAAAAGAGATTCATTGGCCTGCTTCCCGGCAGTCGGCGAGGCGAGATCAAGTCATTGCTGCCCCTCATGTTGGCCAGCGCTGAAATTCTGGCAACTAAAGTCGATGGGCTCCATTTTGTTGTCCCACTGGCTCCGACCATTCAAAAGAGAGAGCTCTCTGACTTTTTACAGGGACGAAATCTGCCTTTGACACTGATCGAGGGACGAACCCACCAGGTTATGCAAATATGCAAGGTGTTGCTGGCGGCCTCCGGCACGGTGACACTGGAGGCTGCTATCCTGGGCACCCCATTTGTGGTAGTCTACAAAGTGAACCCCCTGACTTACAAGCTGGGCAGAGCACTGGTCAGGGTGGACCACCTGGCCCTGACTAACATTATAGCTGGTGCTGCCGTTGTTCCGGAGCTGCTGCAGCACGAGGCCCATCCTGGAGCGATAGCGGAGGAAGTTCTGCGGCTGTTGGAAAATTCATCCTACCAGGAAGGCATGAGAGAGGCGCTTGCTCGGGTACGTCAGCGCCTGGGAACTCCCGGGGCATCCGAGAGGGCCGCTGCTATAGCTGTGGAGATGCTTGCAGGCGGGAAGTCTACCTGCAGGGCTGCAGCAGCTGCCAGGCGGGCCCCTTGAAGCGGCCAACTGCAGAGCTGAGCCAGGAAAGAGAAACTGGTGCAGGATAGAGCAATATACAGACGGTTGTTGGCTCTGGTCAGACCCTTCTGGCGGCCACTGGTGCTGGCCATGGCCTGTATGACCGGTGTTGCTGTCTGTACAGCGCTTTCAGCTTACCTCGTCAAGCCGGTACTGGACGATATATTCATCAACAAAGATGTGGGAATGTTGAAGATTCTTCCTGTGCTGGTATTGCTTATTTTTGCCTTCAAGGGCTTGTGCGACTGGGGTCATGCCTACTTGATGAATTTTGTGGGGCAAAGAATAGTCGCCCAGCTGCGGCAGCAACTGTATGACCACCTCCAGAGCCTGTCCCTTGCTTTTTTTGATAAGACCCCCACCGGGGTATTGATGTCAAGAATCACCAATGACGTAAATCTGATGCAAGGGGCGGTGTCGGGAGCGCTTACTGGCCTGCTGGTAGACACCTTCAGTGTTGTCGGACTCATCTTTGTAATCTTCTACCGTGACTGGCGGCTGGCGTGCATTTCGATGGTGGTGCTGCCCTTCGCCTTCCTGCCCATTGTCAAATTCGGCCGCATGCTGCGCCGGGTTAGCACCAAAAGGCAGCAGTCAATGGGCGATCTTTCGGTAATTCTCCATGAGACCATAGCAGGCAGCCGAATTGTCAAGGCATTCGGCATGGAAGAATACGAGAAAAGCCGCTTCGCCAGAGAGAATGAAAAATATTTCAATTACCTGATGAAGGCAGTTGCGGTCCGTTCTCTTTCCTCACCAGTGATGGAATTTTTGGGCGGGGTCGGCATTGTCATCATCATCTGGTACGGGGGCTATTGTGTCATCCAGGGGATTTCCACTCCGGGAAACTTCTTTTCCTTCCTCGCTGCTTTACTGATGCTCTATAAACCAGTCAAGCGATTGAGCACCATAAACAACGTGCTGCAAGAAGGAATTGCTGCAGCCTATCGAGTCTTTGAACTGCTCGATACTCCCGCGGAAACCAGGCAGGATCCGCAGGCAGCCGAACTGCCTCCAATTCGTGAATTTCTCGAGTTTCGGCAGGTGTATTTCCATTATGGCGACGCCCCAGTTCTCGAGGATGTGAATCTCAGGGTGGCCGTGGGCGAGGTGGTGGCTCTGGTTGGAGCCAGTGGCGCGGGCAAGACTACGCTGGTGAACCTCATTCCTCGTTTCTATGAGGTGACCGGGGGGGCTATTGTCATCGATGGCATTGACATTCGCCGGGTGACCATCTCTTCGCTCAGATCCCAGATAGCAATGGTTACTCAGCAGACGATCCTATTCAATGACACTGTTCGCAACAACATCGCCTACGGCAGTCTGCAAAAGAGCATCGAGGAGATCATTGCGGCAGCCAAGGCTGCAAACGCCTATGATTTTATAATGAAAATGCCAAAAGGGCTCGACACCGTCATAGGGGAGCAGGGAGTGCGGCTTTCCGGAGGACAACGACAGAGGTTGTGCATTGCCCGAGCTCTGCTGAAAGATGCTCCCATACTCATCCTGGACGAAGCCACCTCTTCTCTGGACAGTGAGGCCGAGCTGGAAGTACAGAAGGCTCTGGAAAACCTTATGTCCGGGAGAACAACTCTGGTGATTGCCCATAGATTGTCTACTATCAAGAATGCTGACCGCATTGTGGTGCTGGCCAATGGGCGTATTGTGGAAGAGGGACGACACGAGGACCTTCTCCGGGCCGGCGGAGAATACCATCGCCTGTATGAGCTCCAGTTCGCCCAGATGGAGTCGGCCGAATTGTCTGGCAGCAGATACTTTACTCAGGTGCGATGGTGATCCTTCTCTATAACCTCTTATGGCTGGTGGCCCTCCCTGGCGTCATGGGCTATTTTCTTGTCAAGCGCTCCATTTCGGGCAAGTACCGCCAGAATTTCAAGCCTCGCCTCGCTCTGGGGACAAGGAGCGTCAGGGAGCCTGGTGCACCACAGACAATCTGGATCCATGCCCTTTCAGTAGGAGAGGTGCTGGCAGCCATACCCCTGGTTTACCAGGTGCGGCAGCAGTATCCCCAGTATCGAATCGCCATCTCAACCACCACAGAAGCAGGACAACTAGTAGCGCGTCAGAAACTGGCTTCCCTGCACTGTTCATTTTTTTATTTCCCCCTCGATCTGTGGTGGGTGATGCGCAGGATGGTGAGGGCGGTAAACGCCGCGCTTTTTATTCTGGTAGAGACTGATTTGTGGCCCAATCTATTTCACTGTCTTGCCAAGGAGGGAGTGCCAGCAGTCCTGGCAAACGGCAGGCTTTCGGATCGCTCATTTGCACGCTATGCCAAGCTGCACAAGTTTATTGCACCTCAGCTCAACAAGATAGAGGTGTTATGTATGCAGAGCTCTGAGGATGCTTTCCGAATGCGCCAGCTGGGTGTGGATCCAGGGAGGATTCGGGTGACAGGAAACCTCAAGTTTGCTCAGCCCGCAGAGCAATGGCCAGACAGGGAAGAGGTGATTGCCACCCTTGGTTGGCAGCCACGGCGGCTCACCTGGATAGCTGGCAGTACTCATGCCGGAGAAGAAGAGATGATCTTCAGGGTCTATGCGCGCTTGCGAGCAGAGCACCCTGAGTGCGCCCTGGTGCTGGCGCCACGAAATCCTGAGCGTTTTCAGACAGTTGCCAGAATGGCACAGGAAAATTCCTGGGAGACTCTGCGGCGAAGTTGCCTGCAACGGCAGGATTCACAACCGGCAAGGAGTGACATTCTCATCCTTGACAGTATTGGCGAACTGGCTCAGGTCTATCACCTTGGCACCTTTGCTTTTGTGGGCGGCAGCCTGGTGCCTAGGGGAGGGCACAATCCTCTGGAAGCTGCCAGAGCAGGACTTCCAGTTCTTTTTGGTCCGCACATGGAGAATTTTAGAGACATTGCTCACTTTCTCCTGGAAAGTGGTGCCGGCATCCAGGTAAATGATGAGACAGAACTCTACAGACAGGCAAGAACCCTGCTGTTGTCACCAGGCCTCTGTCGAATTATGGGAGAGAAGGCCAGAGAAGCTGTCCACCGGCATGGTGGGGCATTGCAAAGGCACATGGAGGCTATTGCTGCTGTTCTCAAGGCTGCTGCCGGTGACGCTCAACCATGATCTGAAAAAGGAAACTTCCTCAAGTTGCTGCTGAGCCTGGGAAAAGCTTTTTTCAGCTGTTGGCCATGAAAGACATTTCCAGTATGAGGCGAATGTGGGAATGGAAAGCTTCCTCTGCACGAAGGACTCTGGCCACGCGAGTTTACCGACTCATCCTCGATGAACAGATAAACTCCCCGGGCGTACGCCTGCTGCGCCACCTGGCGGCCATTGCTGCGGTGGTATATAGCGCAGCAATGAGCTGCCGTGACCTGCTTTTCTGCCACGGCGTCCTGCCAAAGTGCAAGACAGAATGCCGAGTGGTCTGTGTGGGCAACATTACCCTGGGGGGAACCGGCAAGACGCCCATGGTCATGTGGTTGGCACGCTTTCTCCAGCAGGAGGGCTGGAAGGTGGCTGTGGTGAGCCGGGGTTACCGGGGGCGCTATGGCGGCAAGGTTCTGGTGGTCAGTGACGGGCAAGCTATCAGGTGCGAGGCTGCTATTTCGGGGGACGAACCGCAGCTGCTTGCCAGAAGGCTGCCTGGAGTGGTGGTTCTTTGCGGGTCCAGGAGAAAGGAAGCGGTGCAAGTTGCCCTGCAGGACTTCCTTTGCCAGGTGGTGGTCCTGGATGACGGTTTTCAACATCGGTACCTTGAACGTGATGTGGATATGGTTCTCCTCGACAGCAGCAGCCCTTACGGGAACGGCAGACTTTTCCCTCGGGGATTGTTGCGTGAGAAAATCACTGCCCTCGAGAGAGCCGATCTGCTGGTGCTCAGCAATTTTGATGGTACGCTTTCTGCCAGAAAGACCCTGGAGCAGTTGCAACAGGACTGGCCGCAGAAACCTGTTTTCAAAGGAATACATCGGCCAGAGAGGTTGTTTCATGCCACAACAGGAGAGGAGAAGCCTCTTGCCTTTCTCCGCGGCAAGCGACTTGCCTGCTTTGCCGGCATTGCAAAGCCAGCAAGATTTTTTCAGACTGTCACTTCCCTGGGAGGGGTGCTGGCCTTCACTTTCTCCTTGCCTGATCACAGCCCTTTGACGGCAGACCTCTTGCAAGACATGGTCGATGCTGCCAGACCCAGGCCAGCAGAACTCTGGCTGACGACCGAGAAGGATTGGGTGAGGTTGCCAGCGGTCTTACCCGAAGATTTGCAGCTCTGGGTGCTCGGCATAGAATTCGACCTGGGTGAAGATGATCAGCAGGTGGCGGCCATGGTCCTGAAGCGGTTGCGGGCCTGAGTGAGGTCCACAAGCGCTATTTTTGAGATGTGAAGCTGTGCTATCTCCGCAGAGCAATTCCAAGAAAAGCAGCGTTCTGGTGGTAGCTCCCAGTTGGATCGGGGATGCTGTTCTCAGCCTGCCCGCCATCGATGCCTGCGTGCAGCATTGGTCCGGGAGGCAGGTTACTGTACTGGCCCGCTCCTCCGTTGCCCAGGTTTTCAGACAGAGTGGCAGGCCAGTGGGGGTTATGGAGTATGAGCTCGAGGGTGGGTTGCGCAAGTTGGCCCAGAGATTATTACTGGCACGGATCCTGAGGTCCAGGGGATTTGCAGCGGCCCTGCTGCTGCCCAATTCCTTCGGGGCGGCGCTGTTGGTGTGGCTGGCCGCCATTCCAATCAGAATAGGCTATGCAACTGATGGGCGTGCCATGCTTCTCACGCACAGGCTGGCCTGCAGCCAGCCAGAGGACACTGGGCACCAGGTAGATTACTACCTGCATCTTGCGGGCAAGATGGCTGCAGCCAGGATTGAGCGGCAGCCCAGGCTGCCAGTGAACAGAGAGGCCCAGCGCACGGTGTTGGCCCGTTTTGCAGAACTGGGACTTCGTCCCCAGGCGTTGTTCATCGGGGTTCATCCAGGCGCAGCATATGGCGAAGCCAAGAGGTGGTTTCCCGAGCGCTTCGCAGCTGCCCTCGACCGGTTGGCCAGTCCAGAGCGCCAGATCATCCTTTTCGGGAGTGCGGCAGACAGACAGATTGCTGCTGAGATCAAGGGGAGAATGAGCTCCGCAGTCATCGATCTGGTCGGTCGCACAACCCTGGCAGAGGCAATGTGGCTAATCAGCAGGTGTTCCCTTTTTGTCAGCAACGATTCAGGCCTCATGCACATGGCTGCGGCCTTCAGGGTGCCGCAGGTGGCGCTTTTCGGTTCGACAGATCCCAGGAAGAGCGCCCCCCTCAATGAACATGCCATAGTGCTTCAAGCTGAGCACCTCTGGTGCGCTCCTTGTTTCAAGAGAAGGTGCCCGGCGGATCTTTCCTGTTTCCAGGCAATCACGGTGGAGCAGGTGGTGGCTGCTGCAGAGTCCTTGTTGCAATCGGCCGTCTAGAAGGAGTTTTTTTCAATATGCATGCCGCGGTGTTTCTGGACAGAGATGGTACCATAAACGAGGAGATGGGTTACATCAACCATCCGGACCGCTTTATATTGCTGCCAGGTGTGGCAGCGGCCATCAAGAGAATCAACCACAGTGGCCTCAAAGTGGTGGTGGTCACCAATCAGGCTGGGGCAGCGCGGGGATATTTTCCTGTGGAAATGATTGACCGCGTGCACCAGAAGATGCAGGTCTTGCTGGAAAGGGAAGGGGCCTTTCTTGATGGCATTTATACTTGTAGTCATGCACCGGAGGGTGAGGGAGAGACAGGTGAACCGTGTTCGTGCCGCAAACCGCAAATTGGCTTGCTGCAGCAAGCTGCAGCAGAATTGCACATTGACCTCCAGAAGTCTTATGTGGTAGGTGACCGCTTCAAGGATATGGAGATGGCCCATAATGCCGGCTGCAAGGGCGTGCTGGTCCTCACCGGATATGGCAAGGGTGAGCTGGAGTTTCTTGCCCATGTCAGCAGGGTAAAACCGACTCATGTGGCCGCTGACCTGCCAGCAGCAGTTGACTGGATAATCCAGGATGCAGAAAGGCCAATTTGAACTGTTTATAAATGCCTTGCCTTATTGGGCTGGCGACCATGGAGGTGTTCAGCCTGATTAGTTTTCCACCAGTTTTGAGGCTATGAATATCCTTATCGTCAAATTGAGTTCTCTTGGAGACGTGATACACACTCTGCCGGCTCTTGCAGCACTGAGGCGTCATTATCCTGAGGCCTCAATCAGATGGCTGGTGGAGGAGCCTGCGGCAGAGCTGCTCGAGTACTATCCTGGCATTGACGAGGTGGTTGTCTGCTCCCGACGCAGCTGGCTGCGAATGCTGGAGAGGCCTTCCTGCTGGCCAGGGCTGCTCCGTGAGATCAGGGAATTCTGTGTGCGATTGCGCCGGCACCACTACGACATTGTCATTGACCTGCAGGGGCTCATAAAGAGTGCTTTCTGGGTGGCTTTGGCTAGAGGACAGAGGAAGATCGGCTTCGCTCGCAGCCGGGAACTGAGCTGGCTAGTTCTGAACGAGAAGCTCCCCCCTTACAATCCCGAGCAACATGCAGTGGAGCGCTACCTGCAAATTCCTCGTTATCTAGGCTGCAACGGAGAAAACCTCGAGGTACAGAGGTTCTGGACAAGCGCTGAAGCGGAGCGGATGGAGAGTAAACTCAGGAGAGAGACCACTGCAGGAACAGGGCCGCTGGTGGTTTTTCATCCAGTGAGCAGGTGGCCAAGCAAGAGCTGGCCGGTGGGGAACTTTGCTCTGTTGGCCCGCGAGCTGGTGCGGAAGCACCGGGCCACCGTAGTTATGACCGGAGCCGCAGTTGACCGCGGCAAGGTTTCACGTATTATAGAACAAGCAAACATATCCCGGGTGTTCAACTGGGCCGGTTCTACCAATTTGAGGGAGCTTGCCTGCCTCTGCCGCCGAGCAGCAGTGGTTGTCAGCACAGATAGCGGCCCCATGCATCTGGCTGCAGCCGTAGGAACCGGAGTTGTTGGCCTTTTCGGCCCTACAGCTCCATGGCGCACCGGCCCATATGGAGGGGGTCACGTGGTGCTGCGGGCGGACCTCGAGTGCAGTCCGTGCTTTCGCCGCAATTGCCAGAGCATGGAATGCATGAACGCCTTGGAGGTGGACAAGGTAGCCCAGGCAGTGGATTACGTGTTACGGAGGGAGTGCCCATGACGATAAGCAAGGAATTGCTGGACATACTTGCCTGTCCAAAGTGCAAGGGAGAGATTTACTTGAACGAGACAGAGGACGGTCTCATTTGCGAAAACTGCAAGCTTGTCTATGAAATAAGAGACGATATTCCTATCATGTTGATTGACGAGGCCAAACCATTGGCCTGAGCAATTAGAGAGTCTGCTGCCGGCAAGTTTTCCATTGAGAATCTCACTAACTCCAGGGCGGCCGTGGCCGCAGCGAAACGGTACACTGCCCAGCCGGTAGTGCAGTCAGGGAAAATATGGCCCAGTCGCCGTTTGCTCGCATACCCCACATACGCCTTGTGAGAGCCGGAAAGCTCTTGGGGTCCTGTCTCTATCTACTGGACAGACGCCACCGGTTGATTGTCAGGCGCAACCTGCAGTTTGTCTTTAGCAGTATGCCCTCTCAGGCAGTGCGCCGGCTGTCCATAGCAGTGTTTCAGCACGTGGCAATTACTGCTCTGGAAGTGCTGCAGGTAAGTTCCTTTGAAAGGAAGGATCTTTTTCAACGAGTTCGTCTGCAAGGTGAACAACATCTGCAACAGCTGGCCAGAAGCAGCAAGGGTGGCATCTTTATATCAGCACATCTGGGGAACTGGGAAATCGGTCATATCTATGCCTCGTGCTACCTGCAGCCCCCCCTGTTCCTGGTGGCAAAAGACGTGAGGCCAGCCAGCTTGAATTCCATGGTGAATGCGATTCGCACCCGCTTCGGCAGTACCATTATCAGCAAGAAAAGGGCGCTGGCGCCCATGAGACGAGTGCTCAAAGACGGTGGCCTTCTCGGGCTGCTCATAGACCAGGGTGTAAGCCGCACGGAAGGCGTGGATATCAGCTTTTTTGGACACAGGGTGTCTGCAACCCCCGTTGTTGCTCTCCTGGCAAGAAGATATGATTGTCCTGTAGTGCCTGGATTTTGTCTAAGAGAGTCGGATGGCCAGTTGACCCTCATTATCAAGCCCCCCCTTGACTTGCAAAAAACGGCAGATTTTCATTACGACATAAAAGTGAATACCCAGAAGATGTATGACGTGATCGAGGAAGCAATCAGGGCATATCCAGACCAGTGGTTCTGGTTCCACAAGAGATGGAAGCGTTATCATGCCTTCCTCTATCCCGAAGAAATGGCCAGGTATGAACGACGCCGGAAAAGAAAGAAAGCTTCTCGAAAGAAAAGGAAAAGATCAAAGTCACTCTAGACATCCGTCTAGAAAATATCTGCTCTGTGGACTCACTGCTATGTTTGGCCGGGAATTATAGTGCAATGAGGCGGCCAGACCGTGATGAAAACAAGCCGCCGAGGCAAGATGACAATTTGCAGCCCCTCAAGTGTCGTTGAAATAACGGATTCCTACCGATGGATATTCGCCGGACATACCCTGGCAACTTTATGGAATCATCCGAATCTACGTCTTTTCAAAAGCAAAGCCAATCGGGATATATCCATCCTTGAGCTTGCCGGTGAAACTTTTTTCGTGAAGCGTTACTACGGGCCTGCAGCAGGGTGGCTGCGCTATTTGCTGACAGGACTGAAAGATATTGCCGGGCCAGAAAATGAATGGCGCCAGGCCAATTTATTAGAACAGCAGCAGATAAAGGCGGCGCGGCCGGTAGCATTCGGCCTGGAACGTACCTGCTGCCTGATGAGGCGCGCTCTGGTGATCACCTTGAAAATGGATGGTGAGCGGCTCGAAGACGCTTTTGCAGCGGGAATGACCTTGGAGCACAAAATCAGGGTGATGGAGCAACTGGCCGCCTTTGCCGGCCGCTTTCATGCCCAGGGCTTTTCTCATCAGGATTTCTATCTCTGTCACTTGTTCTGGAATGAGGCCACAAGTGAGATTGGTCTGATCGATCTGCAAAGAATCCGCCGCCAAAAAGGGCTAGAAGCCGCCCTTCCTCTGCGCTGGCTCGTCAAGGATCTGGCTCAACTGGATTATTCCTGCCGTCGAACTCTCAGCCAGGAAGAATACAGTGTTCTGAAAGAGGTGTTCGTATCTGGCTACGCAAAATACTTGCCTATTGTAAAAGAGCGCAGAACAAGAGAGATGATTCATAAGAAGGTGCAAAGAATTGCCAGACACGACAGCAAGCTGAGAGCAAGAAGGAAACAGCCCCAGCATTTTGGGAGGTGAACGGCCGAGCTCCTTTTGGCGGTAGAACTCTAGAGATCAGTCTGAGAGATAAGCATTGAATACAGAGGTTCGAGCCTTGAGGATAGTGCTGGTACGACGAGAATGCGGGATGCACTATGGCGGTGCGGAAGCATATTGCCTCAACATTGCGCGGATTCTTACCAGCAGAGGACATAAGGTAACCGTGGTGGCCAGGGAGGTTGCATCTCCAGGGGTGCGGCACCTGGCTGTTCCAGTCAGGGGGCGGGGCAGCATTCTCAAGAATCTCTCTTTTTACCTGGGAGTAAAGCGGCTGCTTGCCCGGGAATCTTATGATCTCAGCTATGGTCTTTCCCGGGTAGCACCGGTTGACGTGCTGCGAGTGTCCGACCCTCTGCATGCTGCCTGGCTGGACCTTGATCGGCGGCAGGGAAGCTCTGTTAGAAAGCTCAGCCCCAGGAACAGACTACTTCTCTGGCTGGAGGCGACCTCGATTCAGAAAGCCAGGGCAATCGTTGCCAACTCGCAGCTGGTCGAGAGACAGCTGCAATATTACTATGGCAGATTTGCTGACAAGGTAACTGTTGTCCACAATGGAGTGGATCTGGATCGCTTTCGGCCCATGAGCGCCAGCCAGCGCTCCGATGAGAGGGAAAAATTTGGCCTGCCTCGAAATGCCCTGGTTTTTATTTTTGCGGGTTCAAATTTGCGCAGAAAAGGCTTTGCTGTGCTGTTGTCCACCCTGGCTGCATTCCACCATGAGCCTTTTTTCTTGCTGGCAGCTGGCTCCAGCGGCAGCGCGGCTCTTGAAGAGAAAATCAACAGGATGGCCCTGCGGGAGAGGATCAGGTGGTTGGGATACGTGGCCGCTTTGGAAAAGATCTACGGCCTGGCCGATCTCTTCATCCTACCCACGCTATACGATCCCTTCGCCAATACGGTTCTGGAAGCCCTGGCCTGCGGCATTCCTGCTCTTACTACCAGGCAAAACGGGGCAGCCGAAGCGGCCGGCCAAGTGGCCCCCTGGCTCGTGGTGGCAGAACCTGACCCGAGGCTGCTGCTGGCTGCCATCTCCCGGTTCGCCTCCCTGGCCCAAGAGGAGAAGATGGCCCTGGGCCGGAAAGCCAGGGAGATCGCCCGGACATATACCTGGGCCAGGCATACGGAAAAATTGACCCGAGTGTTCCAGCAACTCCTGGCTTCAGGCCGCAGACAAGAAGGCGACTTCTCTGGCACCTGACACTCCAAAATCGACATGCCTCCAGTCGTACCCGTATTGGCGGCGCAGTTGGCAGCGGGGTATGAGCGGGGATACATCCGCCTCATGAGGCATACCAGCAGGGCAGGCAGTTTCTGGGCCTCACAGGAAAAGCCGCCAGCTTTCTTCCAGGCGACCCGGGCCAGTGGCTGCCTCGAGTCAGCATCTGCAGCCAGCTGTTTCAGAGTGCCTGGCGGGGAGAGCAGATTGTCAGCTTCATAGAAAAATACTTCATTGTGATCAACGCCTTCTCTGACGCTGGCAAGATCTGCGCAGGCAATGGTTTCAGGATTTCTTGCAGCCGCTCACAGGTGCTGCGGCACATTTCCCTGCTTGGTCTGCCTGCTTCTTGAGATAGCGCGGCAGTGATTTTTGGCAATATCCAGGTGAATGGTGCCGCAGACCCTTGTTCTAGATGAGGTTGCAGCGAGAATTCATTTTGAGCCTGCTCCGCAGCAAGTCGACAAGGCGCCTTATTGCAGTAATCATCCGTAGTGGCGACTCACGTGCAGTCTTGACCCAGAGCACAACAGCAAGGAGAGCGAAAAGCACATTCGGAAACCATATGCCTGGAACCGGCGGCAACAAACCATTTTCCGCAAGGGCCTTTCCTCCAGAAAGCAGCATGTAATAAAGCAGGAAAAGTAGCAGGCCAGCCACCAGACCAGTCAGTCGAGAACTGCTTCTCGACTGGATGCCCAGTGGCACGGCCACAAAGGCGAGAACAACACAAGCGAGTGGCAGGGAGAACCTGCGGTGCCACTCGAGCAACAGCTTGGTGTGCAGTTCTGACCGGGGGTCAGAAGCAGCGAGAGCCTGGCGTAGTTCAGCGTAGGTGAGGTGGCGCTCTTTCTTGTGGAGGGTTTTCTTGCCGAAGCTGGCGGCAGCATCTACGATGAGATCGTATTGTTTGAATTGCACAGTCTGAGCACTTTTCATTTCCTTGTCTATTCTGAACAGGTTGCCTCGAAAGAGTCTGAAATTGAATTCTTCACGAGCCTCGTTGTAAACGAGAAACCCTTCCTCGGCGATGATTGTGCTCTTCATCCTGCGGTCTCTTTCGTCAGAAACGAAAACCCCGTAAAGTCTCTTGCCGTCTGCCGACAGGTGGTCGACAAAGAATACCAGTCCTTTCAACTGGTTGTTAAAAACTCTTTCTTTGAGGCTCAACTGGGTCCCCGACCGAGCCATGCGCAGCAATACCCTCTTGAAGGCGACATTTCCTCGCGGCAGCACGAAGAGCGCCAGAAAGAGACTAACAAGCCAGGCCACCACAGCCACCAGTGCAACTGGCGGTATCAGCTGATATAGACTGACCCCAGCCCCCTTGAGAGCGGTAATTTCATTGTCATATGACATCCTGGAGAAGGCCAGCAGAGCACCAAGCATGGTTGCCATGGGGATGGTGAAAAAAAAGAAATAGGGCAGAGAGTAAAAGAGAAGCTCGCCCAGGCCTGTCAGTCCTGCACCGCTGCGAAAAACTAGCGGCAGGAACCTGAGGGATTTGCCCAGAAACAGCACCAACGTCAATACCAGGAGACTGATCGCAATAATGGTAAGCTGTTCTGCCAGTATGTAGCGCATAATGATCCGTCGCATAAATCCGCACTATAATGAAAGTATTGGAGATTGTAAACGCGTAGGTGGTCGCGGCAGGAATGCCGGGCAATCGGCATTCCCATCGTGATCTCTCTCCTTTGCTGATTTGGACTTGCCCAAATAGATAATGATGGGCTATCTTTCAGGCGGGACATCCATGGAAATCATAGGGAGCGAACAGGGTTCAAGGCCCTGGTCAAGTTGTAGCTGAGGCTCTCGAGTCGGGGACTATGGAGCGGACAGAACTGGCCGAGCAGGTCCTCGCCAGCCTCGATTTCCCACAGAGAAAACCGGGTGATGAACCGCGGCCACAAGAACCTGAAGATCGCCTTGAAGCTCGTCAATGTGGGGTGTCTGCCACCAAGGGATGTTTCTACTTTCTTACTTGAGAGCGTTCAAAGATGAATAAGAGGCGGCAAGACCTGCGGCGGCTGGCGCAGCAGTTCTCCATACATATCATCTATGCCTTCGGCAGCTATGCCAGGCAGGTCGCAGAGTGGATGGAAGGCAAAGCCGGGAGCTTATCCATTCCGGCGGGCTCGGATCTAGATATTGGTGTGAAGCCGCAGAAGAGTGAGAGGCTGCATGTGACACAAAAAGTCGCGCTGGCCCAGGCCCTTGAAGATCTTTTTTCTGTTTCGAGGGTGGATCTTGTGGTTCTACCTGAAGCAGATCCCTTTGTCGCAGCCAATATTATCAGAGGCGAAAGGCTCTATGCTCAGGATGAATATCTAGCAGATGAGTACGACCTCTACATTCTGAGAAGGGCTGGAGATCTAGCTCCACTGGAAAGAGAAAGAATGGCCCTCATCCTTGGGGAAGACGAATGAGCCCATCTAAAGTATCAAAAAGAGTGGTCTCGGACCGCTACCAGTGGATTGATCGAATGATTAAGGAAATCAAATCGCTGCCACTCGATAGCTATGACGCCTTCACAGCAGACAAGAGAAATGTCTGGTCAGCGGAATCCTGCCTGAGGCGAGCACTTGAGGCGCTCATGGACCTTGGAAGGCATATCCTGGCCAAAGGGTTCGGCAGGGGTGTAAGTGAATACAGGGAGATTGCCTCCGGGTTGGAAGATGAAAGAATCCTTTCTGCTGAAAAAGGCAAACGGATGAAGATGCTGGCAGGCTACCGGAACCGGATGGTGCACTTTTATCATGAGATGTCAGATAGAGAGCTTTACCAAATATGCTCTTCTCAACTTGATGATATCAAAGATATTGCAACAGAGATTTCCAGATGGCTCAAGAATCATCCAGAGATTATGGACGACACCCTTTAGGTGGGCGGGGACGCGCCTATCTCACTCTGTCATTGGCAAGTGTTCAGCATTCACCGTCGGCACAAGCTTCATTCCCAGCTTCCGGGCCGCCAGCAGGCGACCTTCGCCGGCTCCAATGGTGTTGCCTTTCTCGACGATAGGCACCAGGAAGCCGAAGTTCTTGATGAGGTGCGCCAGG